>NZ_JBXMIS010000088.1:0-39533 GCF_057073975.1 Conyzicola sp.
GCACCATGGGGTCGGCCGGCACGACGAACTCGACGTTGGCTCCCTCGGCGGGAGACGGGTCGAGCATCGGGATGAAGCTGAGGTCGGCCGCATCCAGTTCGCTGTCGCTGGCCAGGGCGACCACGACGTGCGGGTTGCCGACGTTGATGCCGAGGCCGGGTCGCTGCACCTCGAGGCCGCGGGCGCGCACCAGCGGCTCGCCGCCATCCAGCTTCCAGCGGCCGAGGTCGACCTGGTAGCCGGTCGCGTTGCGCTGCACGTCGCGCACGCCGCCGCGGGTTCCGATGGGCAGGGTCTCGCCCGGTTCCAGAGTCGCGAGCCCGTTGTCGACGAGGAACCGCGTGAACACCCAGATGCCGTTGCCGCACATCTCCGAGACCGAGCCGTCGCTGTTGTGGTAGTCCATGAACCACTCGGCGTCGGGGTCTTCGGCGAGGGCCGCGGCGCCGTCGGGAAGGCTGGCAGAGCGCACCGCGCGCCGCCCCCCGTCGCCGCCGACGCCGAAGTGGCGGTCGGCGATCGCGGCCAGCTGCGCGGCGGTCAGGTCGATGTCTCCATCGGGGTCTGCGAAGAGCACGAAGTCGTTGCCGGTTCCGTGGCCCTTGGTGAAATGTATCGATGGCACCTCACTAGCCTAGGTGGGTGAGCCGTGCCCTGCTTCTCATCTACATCGCCTCGTTCGGCGCACTCGCGAGCTTCAACCTCATGCTCGGCATCACCCCGCTCTATGCACTGGATGCCGGCGCGAGCGACCTGAACGCCGCCCTCACCTCCACGGTGTTCATGCTCGCAACCGTCGCGGGCGAGCTCGTGACGAACACCGTCATGCGCCGCATCGGACAGCAGCGCACCCTCGCCCTCGGCATCGCGCTCATGTGCCTCCCCGTGTTCGTGCTGCTCGCCTCTGGCAGCCTCGGCGTCATCCTCGTGGTCAGCGCCGTGCGCGGCATCGGCTTCGCGCTGCTGCTCATCGCGGGGGCCTCGATGGTCGCGGCGCTGTCGGATGCATCGAGGCAGGGCCGCAGTCTCGCCATCTACGGTGTCGTCGTCGGCATCCCGGCCATCGTCGCGCTGCCCTTCGGCGTGTGGCTCGTCGACCAGGTCGGCTTCGCGCCGCTGTTCATCGGCGCGGGGCTCGTCGCCCTGCTCGCCGTTCCGGTGCTACTCATGCACATCGCGCTGCCGGCGCCAGTAGAGCTGCACGGCCTGCTGCGCACCCTGCGCCAGCCGGGCGTGCTGCGCTACGCGGTCGTCTTCATGGCCTCGACCCTCGCGGGCGGGGTGCTCATCACGTGGGCGCCGATCGTGGGCGGAGCCACCCACGGCTCCCTGGATGCCGCCCTCGCCCTCTTCGCGTTCGGCGCCTCCTCGACGGCCGCGCGCTTCGTCGCCGGCCACCTCGGCGACCGCCGCTCCCCTGCCGTGCTGCTCGCACCGGGTCTCGCTATCGCCGCCGTCGGGCTCCTGGTCACGGGGCTCGTTCCCGGCCTCATGATCCTCGGGGCCCTCGTCTTCGGCATCGGCCTCGGCCTGCTGCAGAACGCCACCATGCAGCTCATGTTCGCCGTCGCCGGGCCCAGCGGCTACGGCTCGGCCAGCGCTATCTGGAACATCGCCTACGACGTCGGGCTCGCCGCGGGCGCCTTCGCCTTCGGCCTCATGTCGTCGAGCTACTGGCTCTCGCTCGTCGTCTCTGCCGCGGTCGTGATCGCCGCCATCGCCCTTGCGGTGCGATCCGGATCGTCGGCGTCGAGCCAGGTCACCGCGGGATAGCGCCGGAACCAGCTCACCTGCCGCCGCGCGTACTTGCGGGTGAGCGCCTGCGCCTGCTCGATCGCCGCGGCCTCGGTGAGCTCGCCCGCGAGCTGCGCGAGAGCCTGCGCGTAGCCGATCGCGCGCCGGGCAGTCGTGCCGAGCTGGCCAAGACCCGCGACCTCCTCGAGCAGGCCGTCGCGCCACATGGTCTCGACGCGCGCGTCGAGGCGGGGCGTCAACACCTCGCGATCGAGCCGCAGGCCGATCACGACAGTGGGGCGCCAGTGCCCTGCCTCATCGGGCAGCCCAGAGCCGAACGGCCCGCCCGTGAGCTCGATCACCTCGAGCGCCCGCACGATACGGCGGCCGTTGTGCGGGCCGATCGAGGCGGCAGCCTCGGCGTCGAGCTCCCGCAGACGGGAGAACAGGATGCCCGGCCCGAGCTCGAGCAGCTCCGCCTCAAGCGCGGCGCGGAGGTCGGCATCCGTGCCAGGGAACTCGAAGTTGTTGATAACACTCGAGACGTAGAGACCGCTGCCCCCGACGAGGATGGGCACGCGACCGCGCTGCTCTATGTCGGTGATCGCCGCGCGGGCATCCAGTTGGTAGTCCGCGACGCTCGCCTCCTCCGAGGGATCGAGCACGTCGAGCAGGTGATGCGGGATGCCGCGGCGCTCGGCCACAGGAAGCTTCGCCGTGCCGATGTCCATGCCGCGGTAGAGCTGCATGGCATCGGCGTTGACGATCTCGCCGTTCAGCCGCTCAGCGAGATCGAGCGACAACGCCGACTTGCCCGTGCCTGTCGCACCGACGACGGCGACGATCATCAGCGCTGTTCGTCGTTGTGCGGGTAGATCGGAATCGTCGCGACGCGGGTCTCTGACACACGCAGGGTCGGCATGCCGAGGCTCGCCTTGCCCTTCTGGGCGGAGCCGCTCGCACCCGGCGCTGCCGGAACGCCGCAGGATGCCGCCTCGGCCGCATCCCACGCGTCGCCCGCCCGGGTGCGGCGCACGTTCGCTGCACCCCCGTCGGCGACAAGGTGGAACGTCGACGCCTCGGTGATGGTGACCGTCACGACATCGCCCGGACGTGGCACCGCCGTTCCCTCTGGCACCTCGAAGTGCACGAGGCGCGAGTCCTCAGCCCTACCGCTCAGCCGGTGCGTCTCGCTCGCCTTGCGACCCTCGGTCGAGCCGACGAGCACCTCGACGCTCTGGCCGACCAGCTTCTCGTTCTCCTCGCGGCAGATCCTGTCTTGCAGGGCCACAAGCCGCTCGTAGCGCTCCTGCACCACCGCCTTGGGCACCTGGTCATCCATCGTCGCCGCGGGCGTTCCGGGGCGGATGGAGTACTGGAACGTGTACGCGCTCGCGAAGCGGGCGAGCTCCACCACGCGGAGGGTCTCCTGAAAGTCCTCCTCGGTCTCACCGGGGAATCCGACGATGATGTCGGTGGTGATCGCCGCGTTCGGAATCTTCGCGCGAACGCGGTCGAGGATGCCGAGGAACTTCTCCGACCGGTACGACCGCTTCATGGCCTTGAGGATGCGGTCGCTACCGGACTGCAGCGGCATGTGTAGCTGCGGCATGACCGACGGCGTCTCGGCCATCGCGTCGATGACGTCGTCGGTGAAGGCGGCAGGATGCGGGCTCGTGAACCGGATGCGCTCGAGCCCCTCGATCTGGCCGGTCGCCCGCAGCAGCTTGGCGAACGCACCACGATCGCCGAACTCGACACCGTAGGAGTTGACGTTCTGGCCGAGCAGGGTGACCTCGATGGCACCGTCGTCGACGATCGCCTGGATCTCGGCGAGGATGTCGCCCGGTCGGCGGTCTTTCTCCTTGCCGCGCAGGGCGGGCACGATGCAGAACGTGCAGGTGTTGTTGCACCCGACAGAGATCGACACCCAGCCGCTGTAGGTCGAGTCGCGCTTGGTCGGCAGGGTCGAGGGAAAGACGTCGAGCGACTCGAGGATCTCGATCTGCGCCTCGTCGTTGTGGCGCGCCCGCTCGAGCAGGGTCGGCAGCGCGCCCATGTTGTGCGTGCCGAAGACCACGTCGACCCACGGCGCCTTCTCGAGGATGACGTTCTTGTCTTTCTGGGCGAGGCAGCCGCCAACGGCGATCTGCATTCCCTCGCGCTTCTTCTTCTGCGTGCCGAGGTAGCCGAGGTTGCCGTAGAGCTTGTTGTCGGCGTTCTCGCGCACCGCGCAGGTGTTGATCACGACGACGTCGGGCTGGCCGTCGGTCGCCTTGACGTAGCCGGCGGCCTCGAGGGATCCACTCAGTCGCTCGGAGTCGTGCACGTTCATCTGGCAGCCGAAGGTGCGCACTTCATAGGTGCGACCGTTGAGCGGGGCGTCGGCTGCGCGGGTGTCAGCGCTCGGAAACAACAGGGTCATGGTGCAACAATTCTACCCGCGCGGCTTTGCCCCCCGCCGTAGCTCCCGCTACGAGCTCGGCGCCCCACGTGTAGCACCCCGTCCGACGCAGTTTCTGGGGCGGTGACCGGCGCGGGGATGTGCATCGCGGCTAGCGCAGGTCGCTAGCGAAAGCGCGGGCCGCCGCTGTCGCGCGACGGCGCCAACGCTGCCGTCATGGCGGCGCTCAGCACCGAGCCGGAGTAACCGCGGCGCTGCATGTATGCCCCGAGTCGTCGCTTAGCCGTCTCTGGGTCATAGCTGCGGAGCTGACCGGCGCGCTTGGTGGCGACCTCGATTGCGCGGCTCAGCTCGTCATCCGTGTCGATGGAGCCGAGCGCCTCTTCGATGGCGAGCGGGTCGACCTTGCGTCGGCGCAGCTCTGCCGAGACGGCGGAGCGACCGAGCCCCTTGCGCTCCTGCAGGGTGCGCACGAGGTTCTCTGCGAGAGCCGAGTCGTCGAGCAGACCGACGCTCTCGAGGCGCTCGACCTCGGCCGCGACCTCGTCGGGGTCGATCTCGCGACGCTCGAGAAGCGTGGTCATCTCGGCGACAGACATGCCCTTGCGAGTGAGCGCGTGCATGGAGACGTTCTCTGGGCGGGAGGACTTCGACTCGGGCGCTGCCTCACGAGCCTCAACCTCGGGTCGGGCAGGCGTTGTCGAAGCGGCAGGGCGCACCTCCTCCGGCTCAGGGGCGATGCCGAAAAGGTACGTGACCTTGGCGATGCGCTCCTCGTCGGAGGGTGTGCCCTGCCGCTCCATGTCTATTCGCCTACTGCAGCGGGGAAGGTGCTGGCGGCGGAAGCCGCGGCGCCGGAGGAGGCTGCCGCGCCCTTCTTCTGCACGGCGAGGGTCGGAGCTGCGGGCTCTGCCTCGACCGGCGGGGCAGCGAGCGCCGCGGCCGCAGCCGCGATCTTCGCCGCCTTGGCCTCTGGGCCGACGCCGAGCTTGGCCATGATGCGCTGCTCGATCTCGAGCGCGATCTTCGGGTTCTCAAGCAGGAACTTGCGCGAGTTCTCCTTGCCCTGGCCGAGCTGGTCGCCCTCGTAGGTGTACCAGGCGCCCGACTTGCGAACGATCTCGTGCTCGACACCGAAGTCGATCAGGCTGCCCTCGCGGGAGATGCCGACACCGTAGAGGATGTCGAACTCCGCCTGCTTGAACGGCGGCGCCATCTTGTTCTTGACGACCTTGACGCGCGTGCGGTTGCCGACGGCATCCGTTCCGTCTTTCAGGGTCTCGATGCGGCGGATGTCGAGGCGAACCGAGGCGTAGAACTTGAGCGCCTTGCCGCCGGCGGTGGTCTCGGGGCTGCCGAAGAAGACACCGATCTTCTCGCGGAGCTGGTTGATGAAGATCATCGTGGTGTTGGTGGTGCTGAGACCACCGGTGAGCTTGCGCAGGGCCTGCGACATGAGGCGGGCCTGGAGGCCGACGTGCGAGTCGCCCATCTCACCCTCGATCTCTGCGCGCGGCACGAGGGCGGCAACCGAGTCGATGACGATGAGGTCGATGGAGCCGGAGCGCACGAGCATGTCGGCGATCTCGAGTGCCTGTTCGCCGGTGTCGGGCTGCGACACGAGAAGCGCATCGATATCGACCCCCAATGCCTTTGCGTATTCCGGGTCGAGCGCGTGCTCCGCGTCGATGAAGGCCGCGATGCCACCGTTGCGCTGGGCATTGGCGATCGCGTGCAGGGTGAGGGTGGTCTTACCCGACGACTCCGGACCGTAGATCTCGACGATGCGGCCGCGGGGAAGCCCGCCGATGCCGAGCGCGACATCTAGCGCGATGGATCCCGTGGGGATGACGGCGACCGGCGCGCGGTCGTCACTGCCGAGGCGCATGACCGAGCCCTTGCCGAACTGGCGGTCGATCTGTGCGAGTGCCGTGTCGAGGGCTTTCTCGCGGTCTGCTGCTGATGCCATTGTGTGTCTCCCCTTAGGAGGTCGTAGGTTGCTGCCCATAGGCTGCCGATTCGCTGCTGACCGATGAAGCAAGGTCTGCAGCCTCCCGGCAAAGGCTGTACTGCGTAGTCACACCGTACGCTCGGGCTCCGACATTGCGACGGAGCGACGAGCCAAACGGTGCATAACGCGTCTTCGAAACACGCTATGAGGGAGACTACCGTCTATCGAACACCTGTTCGATAGCGACACGCCTACTTTTTGGGCTCGCGCTGCCCTACGCCGTAGCGGCGGTTCTCTGGCACGTCCTGTGCATCGCAGACGGCGAGCCAGATCTCGCGCATGGGGAGGCCTGCCGCAATCGCCTGCTCTGCCGTGCGGCTGCCGAGCGCCTCGAGCACGAGGTCGTGGGAGATGACCCGGCCATAGGCCTCACCGAACTCGTCGGCCATGGCCAGGGTGAACTCGCTCTTGCGCACAGCTCAAGCCTATGCGGAGCTGGTGACGCCGACATGCGAGCGCTTGATGACGACCGCGGCCCACCTAGACACAAAATTCAGGCCGAGAAGCAATCCATCGTCCATATATGGACGCCGACGGCCTGAGCCTGAATTTCTCGATGCTGAGGTGCGGCGGGCGGCGGGCGGCAGGCGGCGGGCGGCGGAGCGGCGGAGCGGCGGAGCGGCGGAGCATACGACGAACGCCCCGGGCTGCATAGCACCGGGGCGTTCGTTGAAGAGCTGCTAGCGGGACGCGAGCCCGGACTCGTACTGGGCGACGAGCTCGTCGGGCAGGGTGTCGGGGATCGCGGTGAGTCCCTCGATCACTGCGAGGCGGTCGCCCACCTCGCGCATGATGACCGAGATCGGGGTGTCGAGCGCCTCGGCGACCGACGCGAGGATCTCGGAGCTTGCCTCTTTCTGGCCGCGCTCCACCTCGCTGAGATATCCAAGGGCGACGCTCGCTTTGCTTGCGACCTGGCGGAGGGTACGACCCTTCTGCAGGCGGAAGTCACGGAGAACGTCACCGATTTCCTGACGTACCAGAATCATTTGACCCTCCATCCAAAAGTCGTGCCCAGAACTACGTGTGCCGGTTGGGGCTGTAACACTAACCCACCGTTGTCGAAAACTCTAACCACAGCTCCTCTGTAAATGCTTGTGAAATCACCAGTTGTAACGCGATGGAAACTATGGCTATTCCCTCGCGCCCCAGTAGTCATTCGGAGACGGCGGCGAGAAGGATGGCTAGCGCGGCATCCACCGCCTGTGACCGGATCTCGGCGCGGCTCCCAGAGAAGAAGAACGGGAACGCGTCGACTCGGTCTGCCGTCGCCAGCCCGACCCATACGGTGCCGACATCCTTGCCGTCCTGCGGATCCGGCCCTGCGACACCCGTCGTTGACAGTCCGATGTCGGCGGGAACCCCGCCGACCGCGAGTGCCGTTCTCACACCGGCAGCCATCGCTCTGGCGACGTCGGGGTCGACGGCGCCGTGGGCGGCGAGCAGAGAGGCTGGCACACCGAGCACGGTGGCTTTGAGCCGCGTGTTGTAGGCGACCACTCCCCCGTAGACCGCCGCGGAGGCGCCGGGGGTGTCGATGAGCCGTGCGACCAGCTGCCCGCCCGTGAGCGACTCGGCGACGGCAATCGTCATGCCGCGCTCGATGAGGATGGCAACGGGGTCGGTCATCGAATCTCCGGTACCGTCCTGGCCTGGTAGGCCTTCACCAGGTAGTCGAGACCGCTGTAGACGGTGAGCGAGAAGGCGATGCCCAAGGCGATCCAGTTGACCCAGTGCACCCACTCCCCGAACACGAGCCAGAGCGGGAGGAGGGCGAGGGAGATGGCGATCGCCTGTGCCATGGTCTTGGCCTTGCCGCCGCGCGAGGCGGGGATCACCCGGTCGCGCAGGGCGATGAAACGGTAGACGGTGATGCCGAGCTCGCGCAGCAGGATGACGATCGTCACCCACCACCACAGCTCGCCGAGGATCGAGAGGGTGACGAGGGCTCCGCCGATGAGCACCTTGTCGGCGATCGGATCGAGGATGATGCCGAGGTTGGTGACCAGGTTGCGGCTGCGAGCCAGGTGCCCGTCGAGTCCGTCGGTCGCGATCGCGACGATGAACAGCACAGCGGCGACGATGCGGATCGGGCCGAGCTCGCCGGCATCCAGCAGCAGCAGGTAGACGAACAGCGGGGCGAGCAGGATGCGCGCGATGGTGATGAGGTTCGCGATGTTCGCGTTGCTGGCGCGCTCCTCACCTCTCCGCAGGAATCGGCCGTGCAGGGGGTTCGGCTTGAAGAGGGGCACGCTTACTCCCGGTCGGTGAGGCTCCAGGCATCCTCGCTGGACCCTGCGTCGACCTCATCGTATCCGGCGAGCGACTTCTCGATGTCGGCCTTGACGAGGTCGACCGGCTCGACACCGCCGCCGCGCAGGCGCGCGAGCACGCCGGGCAGCTGGTCGGGGGCCACAAGCACGTCGCGTGCCTTGGAGCCCTCCGACGGGCCGACGATCTCGCGGCTCTCGAGCAGGTCCATGAGGCGACCTGCCTTGGCGAAGCCGACGCGCAGCTTGCGCTGCAGCATCGAGGTCGAGCCGAACTGGGTGCTGACGATGAGCTCTGTCGCGGCGAGCAGCAGCTCGAGGTCGTCGCCGATGTCGGCGTCGATGTTCTTCTTCTCTGCCACGACTGCCACGTCTTCGCGGTACTCGGGGCGGGCCTGCGAGATGACGTGCTGCACGACGGCGGCGACCTCGCTCTCCTGCACCCATGCGCCCTGCACGCGGATCGCCTTGGATGCCCCCATCGGCAGGAACAGCGCGTCGCCTTGCCCGATGAGCTTGTCGGCGCCCGGCTGGTCGAGGATGACGCGGGAGTCGGTCATGCTCGACACCGCGAACGCGAGCCGGCTCGGCACGTTGGCCTTGATGAGACCGGTCACGACGTCGACCGACGGCCGCTGGGTGGCGAGAACGAGGTGGATGCCGGAGGCGCGGGCGAGCTGGGTGATGCGAACGATCGAGTCCTCGACGTCGCGCGGGGCGACCATCATGAGGTCGGCGAGTTCGTCGACGACGACGAGCAGGTAGGGGTAGGGCTGCAGCTTGCGCTCGCTACCGGCGGGCAGCACGATCTCGCCGGCGACGATCGCGGCGTTGAAGTCGTCGATGTGCCGGTAGCCGAAGCTCGCGAGGTCGTCGTAGCGCATGTCCATCTCCTTCACGACCCAGGCGAGGGCTTCTGCTGCCTTCTTCGGGTTCGTGATGATGGGCGTGATGAGGTGCGGAACCCCCGCGTAGATCGAGAGCTCGACCCGCTTCGGGTCGATGAGCACCATGCGCACCTCGGTCGGCTTCGCGCGCATGAGGATCGAGGTGATCATCGAGTTGACGAAGCTCGACTTGCCAGAGCCGGTTGAGCCGGCGACGAGCAGGTGGGGCATCTTGGCGAGGTTGGCGACGACGAAGCCGCCCTCGACATCCTTGCCGAGTCCGATGGTCATCGGGTGCACGCTCTTGGTGCTCGCGCCGCTGCGCAGCACGTCGCCGAGCGAGACGATCTCGCGGTCCTTGTTGGGAATCTCGACGCCGATCGCGCTCTTGCCGGGAATCGGCGAGAGGATGTTGACCTCGTTCGACGCGACCGCGTAGCTGATGTTCTTGGCCAGCGCGGTGACGCGCTCGACCTTCACACCCGGGCCGAGCTCCAGCTCGTAGCGCGTGACGCTCGGGCCGCGGCTGAAGCCGGTGACGCGGGCATCCACCTGGAACTGCTTGAGCACCTCGGTGATCGACTCGACGACCTCGTCGTTGGCTGCGCTGCGGGCCTTGGGCGGCGTGCCAGGGGTGAGCAGGGATGCCGCCGGCATGCGATACGGAGCGTTCGACCGCGGCGTCGGCGCGGTCTTCTGGGCTGGTGCAGGGTTCTCGTCGACGAACTCGCCCGCGTTGCCCTTCTCGCTCGCCGTCGTCGTGAAGCCGGGCAGCACACCGACGGGGCCGTCCTCGCGCAAGCCCGTGGCGCCAGTCGGCTCGATCTCGCCGGTGAAGCGCTTGACCGCGCTCTCCGCCCGCAGCAGGTCTTCGAGCAGCTCGATGCCGAAGTCGGCCGACTCGTTGAGTCCGCTGCTCGGCGCGGGTTCGATCGACTCGGTGAGGTCTCTTGCCACGACGGGGCTGTCGAAGGCCTGCTCGCCGTCGCGCGACTTGTTGCGGCGCCACCACGGAAGACTCGCCTCGTCGGCAACGTCGTCGGCGTCGGGCTCGAGTCCGAGGTCGCGGAGGCTGCCGAAGTCGTCGGTGAGGTTTCCGGTGCCGCCGACCTTGGCATCCTTCGCCGTCTTCTCCTTCGGCTCTGGCAGGGTCGCGCCGAAGAGGTAGGCGTAGAGCTCGCCGAGGCGTGCGCCGAGCTTGTTCGGTGGGGTCTTGGTGATGATGAAGAGCGAGAGCACGAGCAGCGCGATGATGAGCGGAACGGCGACCCAGGCGCTGCCGACGAGAATGAGCGGATTCGCGAGCACCCAGCCGAGGATGCCGCCCCCGCGTGCCAGCACCTCGACGCCGTCTGTCGGCTGGGGCTCGCCGCCGAATGTGTGGCACAGCGCCGCGATGGACGCGAGGAGCACGGTGAGACCGATGCCGATGCGGGTGTTGTCGTGCACGCTCGCGGGGTGGCGGAACAGCCAGATCGCGAAGAGCAGCATGACGACGGGAAGGGCGTAGGCGACGCGGCCGAAGAGGAGCCCGAAGGTCCAGGAGTCGAGGGCGACAGCGACCGGATCGTTGACGAGGAACCACTCGACAACGGCGCCGGCTACGGCGAGAAGGAAGATGAAGAACGGCACGCCGTCGCGGCGCTCCTCCTTGGCGAGGGTCTCTTTGCCAAGCAGGCGCGCTCCCCCGCCGACGATGTGGGCCATGCCAAGCCACGCGCCGGAGATCAGGCCGGGTTCGGCCGGTGGCGGGGTCTTCGAGACGGGAAGCTTCTTGGTCGGAGCGTTGCGGGTCGTCGTCGATCGCGCGCGCGTCGTCGTGCTGCGCGCGCTGCCAGAGCGCGACGTTCCCCTGGTGCTCGTTGCCATGGGTTCACGGTACCCGCGAGCACCGTCGTTGCCGGGTTAGGCGGGGTGCGTGTCTGGGTCGAGGGCCATACGCAGCATCGTTGTCGAGTTGCCGACGCGGCCCACCGGAACGAAGCCGAACTGCTCGTACAGGCGGATCGCGCGGTTGCCGTCCTCCACACTCAGGCTAAGGCGGTCTGCGGCGTCGACCGCCGCCTGCATCAGCCGACGGCCGACTCCGCGTCCGCGGAAACGCTCGAACACGCCGATGCTCAGCTCTGGGGTCTGCTCGTCGACGAAGCCGTAGCCGGGGTCGTCGACAGGGAAGTACCGCATCCACACCGCGCCAGCAGGCTCGTCGTCGGCCTCCACGATGAAGCCGAAGTCGTCGTGCCGCTTCCAGCCGCCGAGGTACTTCTCAAGCATCGGGTCGGCGCGCCAGTGCTCCTCGCCGTGTGCGTTCTCTGGATTCCAGTCGGCGGCGGCGACGAACATCTGCTCGAGAAAGGGCAGGTCGAAGTCGTCGGCCCCACGCAGGGTGAACTCTGTGTACGGCACCTCAGGCGGCGTTGCAGACGCCGACGATGTTGTCGGTCGCTGCCACACCGTAGGCCGCGGTGTCGATAGAGACTGCGCTGAGGAACACCACGGTGTCGAGCTGGTCGGCCGACCAGTAGCCGGGGATGCGGTCGACAGCCACCTCGAACATGAGCTTGCCCTTCTCGCCCATGAACACGTAGACGTCTGTCACATCCGCGTGGTTGTACACCTCGTCGGGACCGCCGGGATAGGTGCCGAGCACGGCATCGAGGCTGCTGCCGAGGGCGAGGCCCTCGTCGGTGATGATGTTCTCCGTGTTGACGTCGATGCGGGTGAGGAGATCGCTGGTGACGCCGATGGCGAAGGGCCGCTGCGGTCCGAATCCCTCGTCGACCTCGGGGTAGTTGGCCAGCCACAGGCCCGGCTCTGGCAGCGCCGGGCACGCGTCGGGGTCGTAGACCACGAGGTCGGTCGACGGCGAGGCGGTGCTCGGTGGTGCACCGAAGACGAGATCGTTCACGTCTCCCGTGCCAAGCCCTTCCGTGGTGAGCACGAGCTCCGTGATCGGCGGTCGGGTGCCAGACTCCGTCGCCGAGGGGCTCGGGGTCGGCTCCGCCGTCTCCGACGCCGATGGGGCTGGCGCCGGTGCCTCCGGGGTGCACGCGGTCAACGCGAATGCTGCGACGCCGAGGAGCAGGAGGGCCGAGAGGTGCCGTGTGGATGCCATCGACCCAGCATGCCACGCCCTCGGAACCGCGCACGTCATCCCTTCGGCGGACACGCGCTCCCCACGGCTAGGCCTCGATGACCACCGGGATGATCATCGGCTTGCGACGGTGCTGGGTGTTGACCCAGCGGCCGACGGTGCGACGGATGACCTGCTGGAAGGCGTGGGTGTCGCGTGTGCCGTTGGCTGCGGCATCCTGCAGCGCCTTGACCACGTGCGGAAGCACATCGTTGAAGACGGTCTCGTCCTCAGCGAAGCCGCGCGCCTGGATCTCGGGGCCGACGATGACCTTGCCGGTCTGGGCGTCGACCGCGACGAAGATCGAGATGAAGCCCTCCTCGGCGAGGATGCGGCGATCCTTGAGATCGGCGTCTGTGATCTCTCCGACGCTCGAACCGTCGACATAGACGAAGCCGAGGTCGAGCTGGCCGACGACCGTGGCGACGCCATCGCGCAGGTCGATGACGGTGCCGTCCTCGGCGATGATCGTGTTCTCCGGCGGCACTCCCGTCTGGATGGCGAGGTTCGCGTTCGCAACCAGGTGGCGGTGCTCACCGTGAACCGGCAGCACGTTCTTCGGGCGAAGGATGTTGTAGCAGTACAGCAGCTCCCCCGCGGCAGCGTGGCCGGAGACGTGCACCTTCGCGTTTGCCTTGTGCACGACGTTGGCACCGAGCTTCATGAGGCCGTTGATCACGCGGTAGACCGCGTTCTCATTGCCCGGAATCAACGACGAAGCAAGGATGACGGTGTCACCCTGCCCGACCGTGATCGACGGGTGCTCCATGTTCGCGAGGCGCGACAGCACGGCCATCGGCTCGCCCTGGCTGCCGGTCGACATGTAGACGAGCTGGTTGTCGGGGATGTCCCCCGCCTTCTTCACGTCGACGAGTACGCCGTCGGGAACCGTGAGGTAGCCGAGCTCCTGCGCGATGCCCATGTTGCGCACCATGGAGCGACCCATGAGCACGACCTTGCGCCGGTTGGCGACGGCGGCATCCAGCACCTGCTGCACCCGGTGCACATGACTGGAGAAGCTCGCGACGATCACACGGCGCTGTGCCTTGGCGATGACCGCCTCGAGCACCGGCCCGATGTCGCGCTCGTTCGGCGTGAAGCCGGGAACGTCGGCGTTGGTGGAGTCGGGCAGGAACAGGTCGACGCCCTCTTCGCCGAGCCGCGCGAAGGCACGGAGGTCGGTGATGCGGTCGTCGAGAGGCAGCTGGTCCATCTTGAAGTCGCCCGTGTGCAGCACGAGGCCGGCCTTGGTGCGGATCGCAACGGCGAGCGCATCGGGGATGGAGTGGTTGACCGCGATGAATTCGAGCTCGAACGGGCCCATCTGCTCGACCTGGCCCTCCTCGACGGTGAGGGTGTACGGCGTGATGCGGTGCTCCTTGAGCTTCGCCTCGATGAGGGCGAGCGTGAGCGTCGAGCCGATGAGCGGGATGTCCTTGCGCAGCTTGAGCAGGTAGGGCACAGCGCCGATGTGGTCTTCGTGGCCGTGGGTGAGAACCACGCCGAGCACGTCGTCGAGCCGGTCGCGGATCGGCGAGAAGTCGGGGAGGATCAGGTCGACGCCCGGCTGGTGCTCTTCGGGGAAGAGCACGCCGCAGTCGACGATGAGGATCTTGCCGTCGATCTCGTACGAGGTCATGTTGCGGCCGATCTCGCCCAAACCGCCGATCGGGATGACGCGGAGCGTTCCCGGTGCGAGCTTGGCTGGTTCTTTAATTGTGACGGGCATCTGTTCCTTTATCTGGTGGTGCCGGCGACCTTGGGAAGGGCGCCTCCGGCTGCCGCGTTGCGGTCCGGGCGGAAGTTGTGGAGGTCGAGGCCGGGAATCTCGCCGACCAGGGCAATTTCGTCCTCAATCTGGGCGGCCTCGAAGTCTTCTGGGCCGACGAGCGGCCGCCGCACGCGTGGGGTGCCGATGTGGCCGAGGCCGTGCAGGGTGTCCGTTGCAACGACCGTGCCAGGCACGTTGGTCATGACGGCCCGCACGAGCGGCTCGAGCTGCTTGTGTGCCGCGGTCGCCGTGGCGAGGTCACCGGCGTTGACGGCGTCGACGATCACGCGGTATGGAGCAGCCGCGATATTGGCTGTCACACCGATGAGGCCCGTGGCGCCGATGGAGAGGTGGGGCAGCACGTTGGCGTCGTCGCCGGAGAAGTAGAGCAGGTCGGTCTGGTTGAGCACACGGCTCACCTCGCTGAAGTCGCCCTTGGCATCCTTGATGGCCCGGATGTTGGGGTGCTTCGCGGCGCGGAGGATCGTCTCGTACCGGATGGGGATGCCCGTGCGCCCCGGGATGTCGTAGAGGATGACGGGAAGGTCGGTTGCGTCCGCGATCATGCGGAAATGCGTGAGCACCCCCGCCTGGGTCGGCTTGTTGTAGTACGGCGTGACGATCATGACGCCGTCGGCGCCCGCCTTCTCGCTCGCCTTGTACAGCTCGATGGCGTGCGCCGTCTCGTTCGACCCGCCACCCGTGATGATCTTGGCCCGACCGTTGCTGACGGACTTGGCGACCTCGACGAGGCGGAGCTTCTCCGGGTCGGTGAGGGTGCTGGTCTCTCCGGTGGTGCCGGTGACGACGATGCCGTCGGCGCCATCTGTGATGACCGCGTCGATGTGCTTCTCTACGTCGGACCAGTCGACTTCGCCGTCCGCCGTGAATGGCGTGACGAGCGCAACGAGCACTTGTCCGAAGGGATTGGTTGTAGACACGTCTATAGGGTACCGGTCGCAGGCAATCGTCTTGCATGTCTCCGCCTGTCGCAGTGCCACCTCGATCGACACTGCCAACCTGCCGCCTTCCGGCTGGCGCCTACTGCGGTGGATGATCAGGCTCGCGTCGGCGGGCGTTCGGGACGCACTTCTCGGCAGATGGATGTGAAGGTCGGACGGTAGATCAGCGAGTCCGTGGTGAGCCAGCGCACTCACACACGCCAGTCGACCACCGATCGCCACGGCTGCGCGCGCTTGGCCGACGACGGTCGGCGAGACATAGACTCCGCGTCTGACTCGCACGAGATGGCCGCGCCAGACCAAGACGTCGCGAATCTCTTGGCCGACGCCGTATTCCTCCAGCTCGTGAGTTGTTGCGAGCCCGCCAAGGCTGTCAACGAAGTCTGTTGCCCACATGCGCCCATGGTGCCCGTGCCATCAACCGACCGCCGCTCAGACCTGCACATTGTGGACTTCGTCGCATGGCCGACACGAGTGGCCGAGAGGCTCGCGGCGCACTCGGCTCCAACAGGACCGCCAAACAGGACGAATCTTGACGAGAAAGCGCACCGCGGTCGCGGCGAAAGGCCCACCGCGGTCACGACGAAAACGCCCACCGCACGCTCGGCGAAACCCCAGCGTGCTCGCGGCGGAAGGCCCGCTGCGTCCTGTTGACCGGTCCTGTTGGGGCCGAGTGTGCCCGGGTTGTGTGCCAAGCGGCGGCGCTGGGCGATGGCGACAACGCAACGGGGCCGATCCGGCCGACGGCAACTAGGGGCTGACGCGGCCGTTCGCGTTGAAGGCCTCGTAGGTGAGGGGCATGAGCTCGGCGAAGTGGGCTTCCATCTTCTCCGCGGCCATCTCGATCTCGCGCTGGGGGAAGGACGGGAAGTGCGTTCCCTCGCGCTTGGTGCGCAGCGAGAGGAAGTTCATGAGCGAGCGCGCGTTCATGGTCACGTACATCGAGGAGTAGATGTTGAGGGGCAGCACGATGCGGGCGACCTCGCGGGCGATTCCGGCGGCGAGCATGCGCTGGTATGACTCGAAGGCGTCGGTCGAGATGCGACGGGCCTCATCCTGAACCATGGTGGTCTGCTCCACCGTGCCGGGGATGAAGTCGTAGGCACCGGGCTTGCCGACCTGCACGAGGTTGCGCTCTGGCGCGGGGATGTAGAAGACCGGGTTGAGCTCGCGGTAGCGGCCGCTCTCCTCGTTGTAGCTTGCGATGCGGTGCCGCATGAACTCGCGGAAGACGAAGATCGGTGCCTGCACGTAGAAGGTCATCGAGTTGTGCTCGAACGGCGAGCCGTGGCGGTCGCGCATGAGGTAGTTGATGAGGCCCTTGGAGCGGGACGTGTCGACGTCGTCGCTCTGCGCGGCATCCAGGGTCTTCTCGCCCTGGGTGGAGACCCGTGCGGCGAACAGCACGTCGGCATCGCTCGCGTTGGCGCGCACGAGTTCAACGGCGACATCGGAGCGGAAGGTTGGCGTCAGGGCAGCGGTCTCGGCGGGGTCGATGTCGGCAGTCACGGCCCCACTGTAATACACCGTCACAGTCGGCAAATCTGCCGACAAGCCGCGTACCGTCAACCCATGCAACCCGCCATCGTCGTGCTCGGCCTCGTCGCATTCGCGACCGCCCTCGGACTGCTGTGGAAGTCACAGCAGGGTCGCATCCGCCGCTCCAGCAGCTCCATCGAACTGCCCGACGGAGTCGCCCTCGGCGGTCGCGCCACCCTGCTCCAGTTCTCGACCGAGGTGTGCTCTCCGTGTCGCGCGACCCACACCGTGCTCGACTCGCTGGCGCGAGAGACCACGGATGTCGCGCACGTCGACTTCGACCTCACCCACCGCCCGGATGTCGCAGCGAGGTTCAACATCCTGCAGACGCCGACGACCCTCATCCTCGATCGCGATGGCGTGATCCGCGCGCGCATCGGTGGCGCAGCGCGCCGCGAGCTCGTGCTCGCGGAACTCACCCGAATCGGAGCGGCAGCATGACCACATCACAGGGAATCGACCCGCGCGGCCCGCGCTTCACGGCGACGATCACGGCGATCCTGCTGCTGACGGTCATCGGCCTTGCGGTCGGCGGGTTCGCGATTGCCTCGACGGTGCTCTTCGCAGTGCTGGTGCTGATCTTTGCGTGGAGCGCGACGCAGGGAGTGGCGAAGCATCCATTCGGCCTGTTCTTCAAGGCGGTGATCAGGCCACGGCTCACGCCACCGACGGAGTTGGAAGACCCGACTCCCCCGACCTTCGCGCAGGGCGTCGGCTTCGTGATCACGGCGGCGGGGCTGGTGCTGCACCTGCTCGGGGTTCCGTATGCGCTCGTCGTTGCGGCATCCTTCGCATTCATCGCCGCCTTCCTCAACGCGGTGTTCTCCTTCTGCCTCGGCTGCCAGATCTACCTGTTGCTGGTAAGAGCCCGCATCATCCGCCCGAAGGGTGCCGTCGCCGCATAGTCGCGCCTAGGGTGGAGCTGACGAAAGGGCACCACAATGTCAGTGACAAGCGAAGCAACCACCCTCTGGTTCGGCGATCTCCTCAGCGGCAACGGCACAACGTCGCTCGACTCCTCCGACGCCGCCGAGTTTCCCGTGTCGTGGGCGGCCCGGTCGCAGGGCGCGGCAGGCAAGACCAACCCGGAGGAGCTTCTCGGGGCCGCGCACTCCGCGTGCTACTCGATGGCCTTCTCCAACGGACTCGCGCAGAACGGCACGCCGCCGGAGAGCCTTCAGGTGACCGCCGCGGTGACATTCGAGCCGGGCACCGGCATCACCGGCAGCCACCTGCTCGTGAGCGCGAAGGTTCCGAATCTCAGCGAGGAGGACTTCCAGCGGCTCGCCAATGAGGCGAAGGACGGCTGCCCTGTCTCGCAGGCGCTGTCTGGTATCCCGATCACCATCGAAGCAAGTCTCGCCTGATGGCTCCCCCGCTCCGCGTGCTCGTCTCCGGAGCATCAGGGTTCATCGGGTCCCAGCTGACTGCGCTGCTGCGCTCTGACGGCCACGAGGTGCTGCGTCTCGTGCGACGTGCACCGACAGCGGTGGACGAGCGCGAGTGGAACCCCGCTGCCGGGTCGCTCGACGTCGCCCTCATCGACTCCGTCGATGCCGTTATCAACCTCTCTGGTGCTGGCCTTGAGCACCTGCCCTGGACGCCCGCGTACCGTCGGCAGCTCGTCGACTCACGCCTCTCGACGACGTCGACGATCGCTGACGCGATCGGCCGGTCGAGCACTCCGCCAACAGCGCTGCTCAACGCGAGCGCCGTCGGGTTCTACGGTGACCGCCCCAACGAGGACCTCACCGAGAGCTCCTCCCGCGGCACGGGATTCCTCTCCGACCTCTGTGTCGCATGGGAGGCCGCGGCCCAGCAGGCGTCGCCGGTGACACGAGTGGTGAGCTTCCGCACGGGCGTCGTGGTCGGTCGCGGTGGAGCCTTCAGCATCCTCGAGCCGCTCACCCGGTTCGGGCTCGGTGCGAACCTCGGGTCTGGCCGCCAGCGCTGGCCGTGGATCGGGCTTGCCGACGAGGTTGGCGCTATCCGCCACCTGCTCACGTCGACTCTGAGCGGCCCGGTCAACCTCGTCGGTCCGACGCCGGCGACCGCGGATGCCGTCACCCGCCGCCTCGCGATCGCGATGGGCCGCCCGCGTATCTGGGGCATCCCGAGGTTCGCGATCGAGGCAGGGCTGCGCACCCCGGGGCGGGAGCTGCTACTGGCCGACCAGCGGGTGATCCCGCAGAAGCTGATCGACGACGGCTACGTGTTCGCGCAGCCGACCGTCGAGGATGCTATTCGGGCGACGTGGCCCGGTCCGCAGCGCGAGACAGCCTGATCGCCTCCCGCGTTGCCCAGCGGGCGCGCGACCGGTCGCCGCTCGCGTCGTAGGCGAGCCCTAGCCGAAGCCAGGCACGCCACGACTGCGGCGAAGCCTCGACCTCGGCCTGGTAGAGCGGAAACTGCTCGTCGGCCGCGACCGGGTCTGGCCTGCCGCTCGGCAGTCTCGGCAGGTCGTCGACGGGAAGGCCGCCCTCGTCGCGCAGGCGTGACAGCAGACGTTCGCCGCGGAAGACGAAGAGCAGCTCGACCGTCAGAGCCCAGGCACCGATGACCGGCAGCACGATGAGGGCGATGCCCATGCCGGTGGCGACCGGCTGGCCGACGCCGAGCAGGATCACGGCGTACTGCACCACGAACACGAGGTAGAGCACGAGTAGGGCGGCCATCACCAGCCCGGCGGTGCGGGCCTTCACGAGTCGGCGGAGGGGAACAGGTCGAGCAGCGTGTCGAGCCCGACGAGCACGCCCTCTGTCGTTCCGACGGTGCGAAGGGCGAGCAGGATGCCCGCCTCGTATGAGCTCGGGGAGATCGTCTCGTGGACGATGCGCAGCAGCTCGCCCTCACCGCCGAGAACGACCTCCTGCTTGGCGACGACACCCTGCAGCCGAAGGCTGTGGATCGGCACGCTCGCGACCTGCTGGCCCCGTGCCCGCTGGTCGGCGTGGGCGGCGATCACCGGGCCACGCTCTGCGCGCGCCTCACCGATGAGCTCTGCCGTGCGGGTGGCCGTTCCCGACGGGGAGTCGACCTTGCCGGCGTGGTGCGCCTCGATGATCTCGATCGAGTCGAAGAACCGTGCGGCGAGCGCGGAGAACGCCGTGGCGAGCACGGAGCCGAGGGAGAAGTTCGGGATGACGAGCACCCCGAGCCCGGGTGCGGCGGCTGCGGCCCGGGAGACCCCGGCGATGCGCTCGCTCGTCCACCCCGAGGTGCCGATGACGACGTCGATGCCCTGCGCGATCGCGTGGTCGACCACCTGCTGGCTGACGCCCGGCACGGTGAAGTCGATCACGACATCCGCGCCGTTCATGGCCTCGAGGGGGTCACTCGAGGAGAGCGCCGCGTGCAGGCTCAGGTCGTCTGCCGCCTCGATGAGAGCACGGGTGAGGGTGCCCATGCGGCCGGTTGCGCCCACGACGGCGACAGTGATGGGAGCGGCGGTGGTCATCCGTCCATCGTAGCTACGCTGGAGAGGTGGACACGTGGAGAGAGGCCCGCGTCGACGAGCCTGCGTCAGTCGCCCTGCTCGCCGAGTACTTCGCGAGTCGTGCGCAGACCTTTCCACCGGAGATGGGCGAGTACCGCCCGGTCTTCCCCGCGGCAGAGCAGTTCGTGCCACCGCGTGGCGTCTTCCTCGTGGTCGAGCACGATGGCGTCGACGTCGGCTGTGGAGGGGTGCGGCGGCTCGACGGTTCGCGCGTCGAGGTCAAGCACCTCTGGCTGCAGCCGCACGCCCGCGGCACCGGACTCGGCCGGCGCCTTCTCGCCGAGCTCGAGCGCCGCGCCGCCGACCTCGGCGCCGTCGAGGTCGTGCTCGACACCAACGCGAGTCAGGCGGCGGCAGCGAGGCTGTACCGCTCCACCGACTACGTCGAGATCGAGCCGTACAACGACAACGCGAACGCGACGCACTGGTTTGCCAAGCCTCTCGACTGAGGCGGATTAGGCAGGGCGACTAGTAGGGCTGCTCGATCGGCATTCCGGATCGCAGCGCCGGCGGCAGGTGGCCGAGGTCGTTGTGCACGACGAGCACGGGCGGCTTCGCTGAGCGCACCCGGAGGATCGTGAGACCGCAGTTGGCCTGGTTGACGCCGAGCCAGCGCCACTCCGGGGCGTCGAGCACCTCGCGCACGAACCAGCCGATGACGAAGTTGTGGGTGATGAGCAGGTCGTGCCGATCGCCGCGAGCCGGAGCGAGGAACTCCGTGACGGCGTCTGCCATCTGGGCTCGCCCTGCATCGATCTCCTCGTCGCTCACCCCGCCGAAGAACGGCTCGAAGGCATGCGGCATGTCGGGGGTCGGACCGCTCGGGATGCAGTCGAACAGCAGCGCAGAGGGCTCAGATCGCAGATCACCGGCGAGCTGCTTCTCGATGATCCGTGCGGTGTCCTCCGCGCGCTGGAGGGGCGAGTGCCACACTCCGGTGAAGGGCACCGAGGCGAGCCGCTCGCCGATGGCCGTGGCCTGGAGTGCTCCCTTGGCGCTGAGGGGTCCGTCGGGGAGGCCTTGTTCGGCATCCTGCTGCTCGCCATGGCGCACGAGATAGATGAAGTGGGACACGTGTGATTCCTGTGCTCGGTGTTACGCGGACAGGGCCGGCGACTCTGCCAGCCCCTCGAACGCCTTCTCGTCGACCGTACCGACAGCCGCGATGGAAAGGGGGCGACCTGCCAGTTCTGCAGCGAGTTCACGGATGCCGTCGACCGTCACGAGCGAGAGCCGGCGCAGCGACTCGTCGAGGTCGGCGAACTCGCCAAGGGTGATCTCGCTGCGGCCGAGTCGCGACATGCGGGTGTCGCTGTCTTCGAGGGCGAGCGCGGATGCCCCGCTCAACTGGCCGATCGCCCGCTGGATCTCGTCGACCGAGACACCGTCTGCCATGCGCCGGAACTCGGCGATCATGAGATCGGTGACCTGCGCGGCCTTGGCCGGCGTGCAGCCCGCGTACATGCCGAACACGCCGGTGTCGGAGTAGCTCGGCGAGAACGAGTAGACGGAGTAGACGAGTCCGCGCTTCTCGCGGATCTCCTGGAACAGCCGGCTCGACATGCCGCCGCCGAAGATGGAGTTGAGCACAGAGAGCGTCGCACGCCGGTCGTCGGCTGCAGCGAGCCCTGGCACGCCAACGATCACATTGGCTTGCTCGATCGGGCGCTGCACGACAGAGAGGCTGGTGCCGCGAACGATCGGCTCGAGGGTCGGGTCGCGGCGCTCGACCGGGCGAGCGGCGATGGAGAGGTCCCAGTTGGCCTTCTCGAGTGCTCGCACCACACCGGTCACGAGTTCGTCGTGGTCGACGGCGCCTGCCACGGTGATCACCAGATCCTGGGGCCGGTAGTTGGACCGGTAGTGGCTCAGCACCGCCTCGCGTGATGCGGCCTTGATGGTGGCAGGGCTTCCGCCGATCGGCCGGCCAAGGGGATGCGCGCCGAGCACGGCCTCGAAGAACCGCTCGTTCGCGACGTCGCCCGGGTCGTCATCGGCCATCGCGAGCTCTTCGAGGATGACGCCGCGCTCCGTCTCGAACTCGTCCGGGTCGAGCAGCGACGACGTCAGCATGTCGGCGATGACCTCGACCGCCATGGGAAGGTCGCGATCCTGGATCTTGGCGTAGTAGCAGGTGTACTCCTTCGCCGTGAGCGCATTGTGCTCTCCACCGACGGCGTCGAACGCCACGGCGATATCGAGGGCCGACCGCGTCGTCGTGCCCTTGAAAAGGAGGTGCTCGAGAAAGTGAGTCGACCCGAACGTGCCGGTGGACTCATCCCGAGACCCCACCGCCACCCAGTAGCCGATCGTCGCGCTACGAGCCCCTGGCACCGATTCACTGAGGATGCGCACACCGCTCGGAAGCACGCTGCGGCGGATGAGCGACTGGCCGGATGCCGTGAACGACAGTTCTGCGAGGTCGAGTGGGAGCTGCACAGCGGCGTTCATCACCGACCGAGCCTATGTCATTGCCCCGCGTCGCATTCGTGTCCCCTTTTTTGGGGACTGAGAATTTTGTGGTGCGACAGACAGCTCTGTCTGTCCGCATGCTACCGTTTCCCTACCCGAACCGAATAGTCAGGAAGACAACTGATGAACCCCCTAGCTCCTGCGCCGCATTACCCTCACGTTGCGGCGCAGGTCCTTCCTATCCGGAGTGGTGGGCACCTCCCCGTGGCGCCCACCACCCGTGAGGCAGGCGTCCTGTGACAATCACAGAGATCGCCCCGGCAGCGCCGCGCGCGCCGTGGGCGAAGAACCGCATCCTCGAGACGGCCAACGAGCTGTTCTACGGCGATGGCATCCGCACGGTCGGCGTCGATCGGCTCATCAGCGAGTCGTCGGTGACCAAGGCGACGTTCTACAAGCACTACGGGTCGAAGGACCGCCTCATCGTGCAGTACGTTCGCCACCGCGACGCCACCATGCGAGCGAGAGTCGAGTCGGTCATCGAGCAGCACTCGAACCCGTCGAGTGCGCTGCGCGAGCTCATGGACCAGGTGAGCACTGAGATCTCGAGCCCCGGATTCCGCGGCTGCGCCTTCCTCAACGCCGCGTCGGAGTACCCAGACGCCTCGCACCCCGTGCGCCTCGTCGTCAGCGAGCACCGCGACTGGTACACCGAGGTTCTCGCAACCCTTCTGGCAGACATGGGCCACCCGCTGCCCGGCAATGCCGCCGACGAGCTCATGCTCGCGAGTGACGGAGCGAAGGGCGGCGGCTACGCTGGCGACCCGGTCGCCGCCACTACCGCTCTCGGCCGCGTGGTCGAGCGCGTTCTCAGCGAGGTTCCCGCCTAAGAGACGGGTTCAGCTACATGGGAGTTTGCTGAGACGACCCCGTCGTAGTGTCAGCCAGCATGCGGCTCACGCTAATGTGACGTGTCGCTTGTACACATCTAGTGTTCAGCAAACGCACACTCTCGAAAGGGAACCCCATGACATTCACACTCACACTTCTCAACATCATCATCATCCTGATCGGCGTCCTTGCGATCGTCGACGGAGTGACCCGCCTGCGCGGCAGCCGCACCAGCTCGATCCTCGCGATCGTGGAGATCGTGCTCGCGGTCCTGCTGCTGCTTGTCCACTTCTTCGGTTTTGTCACGCTTCCAGAGCTGTGGATCGCCGTCGCCCTCGAGATCGTGCTGATCGTTCTCATCGTCACGCGCGGCACCGGCCGTGGTCGTGGCTACATCGGCATCACCGCCGTTGCAGCCCTGCTCAACCTCGTCTACATCCTGCACCTGCTCGGCGTCATCGCGATCCCGTAGTCAGCACTGCACAGCGAAGGGCGTCGAGAAATCGGCGCCCTTCTGCGTTGGCGCGGTGAGCTACGAGCTACTAGCTACTGGCGACCAACGCCGAGCGACTAGGTCGCGGAGACCCGGTCGAGGTCTGCCAGCTGGTGGCGAGTGAGTCGAACCGATGCTGCTGCGGTGAGCTCGCGCACCTGCGCGGCACTGCTCGCCGAAACGACGGGGGCGACGACGTTCGGCTTCGAGAGCAGCCAGGCGATGGCCACCGTCGCGACGGTCTCGCCGTGGGCGGCGGCAACCTCATCCAGCACGCCCAGGATGCGCAGTCCCCGTCGCGACAGGTACTTCGCCGCCTCTGCACCCCGCCTGCCGCGCGCAAGATCGCCGCGCGTACGGTACTTTCCGCTGAGGAACCCGCTCGCCAGCGCGAACCGCGGCATGACGCCGAGGTTCTGCAGGCTGGCGATGCGTGCCAGACCGGTCTCGTACTCTGCCCGGTGCATCAGGTTGTACTGGTTCTGCAGGGCGACCATGTGGGCGACGCCGAGCTGGGCCGCCGCGATGCGTGCCTCCATGAGGCGGGTGCCGGTGTGGTCGGAGCCGCCGAAGTAGCGCACCTTGCCAGAGCCGATAAGCGAGTCCACCGCGAGCAGCGTCTCCTCGAACGCGACGGATGGGTCGTCGATGTGCAGGTACAGCAGGTCGATGTGCGAGGTCTGCAGGCGCTGCAGGCTCGCGTCCACCGCCGCCACGATGGCGCGGCGAGTGAGGCCCGGGTTGTCGGCATTCTTGCCGATCTTGGTGGCGATCACGACATCCTGCCGGTTTCGGCGATCGCGCAGCCAGTTGCCGACCATGATCTCGCTGCGGCCGCCGGCGTAGGAGTCTGCGGTGTCGATGAAGTTGCCGCCGTCAGCGACGAACTGGTCGAGGATGCCCTCTGTCGTCTCGACGTCGGCCGTCCACCCGAACACATTGCCGCTGATCGCGATCGGGAAGACGCGGAGGTCGGAGGGACCGACGGCGCGAAGCAGGCTAGGAGCGGATGCGCTCGATGCGACGGCGGCAGGCAGCGTCTCGACGTGGCTGGTCGCCACCTCGCCCGTCTGCACCGCGATCGTCATGTCGGCTCTCCTTTGCCCTGAGGATAAGTGCAGAACTGAACAGTCTCGTGCACCGCGCCGCGATTGTTATCGTGCCGTAGTACTGTCGCCCCCCGGGCGGGGGTGAGTCGGCGCGGATCTGCCTAGGAAGAGACTTTCTCGAGCCGTGCAACGTGCTCCGGCGAGAGAACGACCACGGCGGCGCCGAGCAAGTCGGCCACCTGGTCGGCGCTCTGGCATCGCGCGATCGCGCTCGCAATCCCCGGCCGAGACAGCACCCACGCGATGGCAATGCGGCCGGGCGTCTCACCGAGCTCTGCGCTGATGTCGTCGAGCGTTGCGAGCACCCGTCGAGCCCGCTTGTCGTCGTAGAGCGCGGCGTCCATGAACATTCCGCTCGTCGGGAAGTCCTCTTTGCGGCGAAATTCACCGGCGAGGAACCCGCTTGCCAGTGGAAGTCGGGCGATTCCGCACGCGTTGTGCTTGACCGCGAAGGACTGGATGTCGTTCTCGTACTCTGAGCGACGCAGCAGGTTGTACTCGGCGAGGATGGCGTGGATCGAGAGGAGCCCTGACTCCGCTGCCGCCTCATCGAGTCGCGCGATTGCCGCCTTGCTGAACCCCGCGACACCGACCGCGCGAATCTTGCCTGCCTCGATGAGCTCGGCGATCGCGCCAAGGGTGTCGTCGAACGGCACGCCCTCGTTCTCGCCATCGAGGCTGAGCAGGTCGATGTGGTCGACCCCCAAGCGCTCGAGGGAGGCATCCACCGCAGCAAGGACGACCTCTGGGCGGTGACCGGGGTTGTCTGGATGCTTTCCCACCTTGGTCGCCACCACCATCTCACCGCGAATGCGCCTCGATCGCAGCCACGAGCCGATCATGACCTCGCTGCGGCCACCCGCATAGTGGTCGGCGGTGGAGATGAAGTTGCCCCCGGCGAGCGAGTAGCTGTCGAGTGCCGCCGCCGTGTCATCCGGGCCTGCGGCCCAGCCGAAGACCGAGCCGTCGATTCCGATCGGGTGCACGAAGATGCCGGTCGATCCGATCGCTCGTCGAGCCGGTGCTGCATCTGGCGAAGTCCAGGTCATTCTCACCCTCCGTGGTCAATTGACAGTACCGTCGGCCCGAGCGGTGCATGGCCAGCTTGCGCGACGGGTGATCGCCTGTTAAGCGCGGATGCCCACCCCGAAGGGTGGGCATCCGTGTCTTGCCTGGGCGCCTGGCGAGAGGCCCCAGGTAGATCTCTTCGCCGCTCCGCGTGGCGGCGCGGCTACAAACTACTCGCCTTCGGCGGGAGCCTGAGGGCCCTCCGACGCGGCGGCGCTGGAGTCGGTGTCGGCTGGCTCTGCGATAACAGAGTCACCCTCGTCCGATACCGGCGCGAGCGACAGCTTTCCACGGTCGTCGACCTTGGTGATCTCGACCTGGATCTTCTGGCCGACCGCGAGCACGTCTTCGACGTTCTCGACGCGCTTGCCACCGGCGAGCTTGCGCACCTCGCTGATGTGCAGCAGGCCGTCCTTGCCGGGGGTGAGCGAGACGAACGCGCCGAACGTGGCCAGCTTGACGACGGTTCCGAGGAACCGCTCGCCGACCTCCGGGTTGAGCGGGTTCGCGATCGCGTTGACGGCGGCACGAGCGGCCTCCGCCGACGGGCCGTCGACAGCACCGATGTACACGGTTCCGTCGTCCTCGATCGAGATGTCGGCTCCGGTGTCGTCCTGGATCTGGTTGATGGTCTTGCCCTTCGGGCCGATCAGCTCACCGATCTTGTCGACGGGGATCTGCACGCTGATGACGCGAGGCGCGGTCGGCGCCATCTCGTCTGGCGCGTCGATCGCGGCGTTGATGACGGCGAGGATCGCGGTGCGAGCCTCCTTCGCCTGCTTGAGGGCGCCATCCAGAACACTGGACGGAAGACCCGCGAGCTTGGTGTCGAGCTGGATCGCGGTCACGAACTCGCTGGTTCCGGCGACCTTGAAGTCCATGTCGCCGAGGGCGTCCTCAGCACCGAGGATGTCGGTGAGAGCCGCGTAGCGCGTCTCGCCGTCGACCTCGTCGGAGATGAGTCCCATCGCGATGCCGGCGACCGGGGCGCGCAGGGGCACTCCGGCGTTGAGCAGCGACAGGGTAGACGCGCAGACGGAGCCCATCGACGTCGAGCCGTTGGAGCCGAGAGCCTCGGACACCTGGCGGATCGCGTAGGGGAACTCCTCGCGGGGCGGCAGCACCGGCACGAGGGCGCGCTCGGCAAGGAAGCCGTGCCCGATCTCGCGACGCTTCGGGCTGCCGACGCGGCCGGTCTCACCGGTCGAGTAGGGCGGGAAGTTGTAGTGGTGAAGGTAGCGCTTCTTCGTGACGGGGTTCAGCGAGTCGATCTGCTGCTCCATCTTGAGCATGTTCAGCGTGGTCACGCCGAGGATCTGCGTCTCTCCGCGCTGGAAGATCGCCGAGCCGTGAACGCGCGGGATGACCTGCACCTCTGCATCGAGCGCACGGATGTCGCTGAGGCCACGGCCGTCGATGCGGATTCCGTCTTTGAGCACGCGGGTGCGCATGATCTTCTTGGAGACCGACTTGTAGGCGGCACTGACCATCGGCGGGATGTCGCCGGCGATCTCGCCGTTGCTTGCCTTCTCGTTGATGATGGCCTTGACGCGCTCCTTGAGCTCGTCATCCTTCTCCTGGCGCTCCTGCTTGTCGGCGATCTGGTAGATGTTCACCAGTTCGTCGTAGGCGACCTCGGCGACGGCGTTGTAGCCCTCCTCCGAGTACGGCGGGAACAGCGGGAAGTCCTTGATGGGCTTCGCGGCCTGGTCGGCGATCGACTGCTGCGCCTTGATGAGCTGGGCAAGGAACGGCTTTGCCGCTGCAAGGCCCTGCGAGACAACGGACTCGTCTGGCTTGGTTGCGCCAGCCTTGATGAGATCCCAGCTGCCCTCGGTGGCCTCGGCCTCGACCATCATGATCGCGACATCCTCGACGCCGTTGGCGTCGGTGACGAGGCGACCGGCGACGGTCAGGTCGAAGACGGCCTCAGCGAGCTGCTCGTGCTTCGGGAAGGCGACCCACTGGTCGCCGATCAGGGCGAGGCGGATTCCGCCGATCGGGCCGTAGAACGGCAGACCGGAGATCTGCGTCGACGCCGAGGCGGCGTTGATCGCGAGCGCGTCGTAGAACTCGCCGGGGGCGATGGACATGACGGTGATGACGATCTGCACCTCGTTGCGCAGACCCTCGACGAAGGTCGGGCGCAGCGGGCGGTCGATGAGACGGCAGACGAGGATTGCCTCGGTGCTGGGGCGGCCCTCGCGGCGGAAGAACGACCCGGGGATCTTGCCGGCGGCGTACGAGCGCTCCTCGACGTCGACCGTCAGCGGGAAGAAGTCGAAGCCGTCGCGCGGGTGCTTTCCAGCACTCGTTGCGCTCAGGATCATGGTCTCTTCGTCGAGGTACGCGGCGACGGCACCCTGTGCCTGCTGCGCGAGTCGACCGGTCTCGAAACGGACCGTGCGCTTGCCGAACGTGCCGTTATCGAGAACAGCCTCGGCGAACTTGATTTCTGGACCCTCCATAGGGGGGTTTCTCCTTTGTTTAACGTCGCACCCCGTATGGGCGCGACTCTGCTCGCGCCAGATGGCGCTACAACACGGAGCAACAGGAGGCAGGATGACGGCGTACGTACGCTTGGCGCGTCTGGCCAACAGTAGAAAGTCTCCGAGCCACTCGGAAATTCACCACCGTGGACCAGCTTCTTGCCAGCCTGCTCCGGTATTGCTTCGTTCAGGGTACCAGTCGCGGCTCAGAAACAGCTATGGACGCGCCTCGAGGCGGGCGGACCAGCCCTCCGGGTAGGGAGGGCACCCGTCGAGTACGGCCGATGCGACGGCGATAGATGCGGGCAGCTCTGCCGTGAGGTATGGATTCCACGACCCCGGCTGGCCTGGCTCCCCGCTGCCGAACTGCGTGCGCGTCGGCACCCGCAGAACGGCGGAGCCCTCGAGCGCGAGACACGGGATGAGCCACTCGCGGTAGTACGTGTAGAGCTCGTCGAGCTGCTCGTCGTCGAGCTCGCTGAAGACGGTGTCGTAGGTCGGGAAGCGGGAGCCGCAGTAGTACCAGGCGAGCCCCTCCTCCCCCGCGCTCGAGGTGCGCTCTAGTCCGTTGGTGAAGCCGTTGGACCGGTCGAAGTCGAAGGCGGAGAATCCGGCATCCACCATGCACTGCTTCATGGCGAAGCCCCAGCCGTTGGGCAGCAGGAAGCGGGGTGCGATGGGAGACGGGCGATCGAGTCGTCCGTCGCCGCGCCAGGCGGCATCCAGTCGGGCCTGCACGAAGTGGGAGACGTCGGCTCGCTGGCCCTGGGTCGGAGTGACCCCAGACGCACACCCGCCGAGCATCAGCGCCGCGCACAGGAGCAGCGGCATTCCCCGTCGAAGGCCCACCCGATCGACTCTACGCCGGGCTAGGTGCCGACGGGAGAGTACGAACCGGTCGGATCGACGGGGATAACCGGCACCAGCTCCCCGTGCTTCGCCGTGAGTCCGTCGCCCGCGGTTCGACCGCGAACCCGGCGGGCGAACCAGGGGCGAACGTGCGCCCACAGCCACCGGGCGGTGGGAATCCACGAGTCGCCGTCGGCATCGTCGTCGTGGGCCGTGACGTCGAGTATCCCGAGCTCCTGCATGCCGGGCAGGCCGACCGACGCCGCCGCACGGTAGGCGAGCAGGCGGTGTCCGTGCGAGCTCAAATGCACCCGGTCTTCTGCCCAGGCGCGCGGCTGCGAGCACGCGGGGTCACCAGAGAAGTCGAGGTACATGGCTCCACTGGCGAGAGCGCCCTCGCGAAGCACGGCGTTGAAACGCTGGATGCGCGAGTGCAGCGCCGCAAGGTACCGGCGGCGGGGTGCGAACGGCGCGACGACCAGCACGTCGATGCCGGCCTCGCGCAGGCGGACGATCGCTGCGCAGAGCTCGCGGGCGAGCTCGACCGGGCGGGCGTCCATTCGCACCAGGTCGTTGGCGCCGACCAGCACGCTCACCACATCGGCCCCCAGTTCGATGGCGCGAGGAATCTGGTTGTCGACGACGTCGGCGATGCGGCGGCTGCGAACCGCGAGGTTGGCATAGAGCAGCGGAGAGCGACGGCCGCTCGCATGGGCGAGAAGACCGGCGAGCCTGTCGGCCCAGCCGCGGAACTCCCCCGACGCCTGCCTCGACGAGTCGGAGAGCCCCTCGGTGAGCGAGTCGCCGACCGCGACGTAGCGCGACCAGCGCACCGCGCTCGGCCGGGCCGTCGTCGATGCGTCGGACACACCGTCGATCGCCGCACGGTAGTGGCCAAGCAGCTCATCGCCGAGCGCGGCCCAGCTGCGATGGGCAACGGATGCACGCGCCGCCCCCGCGAACGCCCGCCGCTTCGCGTCGTCGCCGACCAGGTCGAGCACACGGGAGCGCAGGTCGGCGAGGTCGCCGGGACGGTAGAGCCACCCGGTGCGACTGTTCTGCACGAGGTCGAGCGGGCCGCCACGGCCCGTGGCCACGACGGGCACCCCGCTCGCGAGCGCCTCCTGCACGGTCTGGCAGAAGGTCTCGTTCTCGCCGGGATGCACGAAGAGGTCGAAGCTGGCGACGAGCTCAGCGAGGGCGAGGCCGTCGCGAAACCCGGTGAAGACCGCATCAGGAAGCGCCGCCTCGAGGGCGGGGCGGCTCGGTCCGTCTCCGACGATGACCAGGCGGGTTCCCGGGATGTCGGCGACGGCCAGCAGGTCGTCTACCTGCTTCTCAGCCGCCAGCCGGCCGACGTAGCCGATCACGAGCTCCCCGTGCGGGGCGATCTCGGCACGCACGGCGGCGCTGCGGCGTGATGGGGCGAACCGCTCTGCGTCGACCCCGCGAGCCCAGCGCTGCAGCCGGTCGACGCCGAGAGAGGCGAGCTCTGCCATCGCCGAGGTGGACGGCGCGAGCGTGAGGGTCGCCCTTCGATGGATGCGCCCGAGGTGCGCGGTCAGCGCCGGGCCCGCCGCGGCGATGCCGTAGCGCTGGGCGTAGCCGGGAATGTCGGTCTGGTAGATCGCCACGGTCGGAATGCCGAGGTGGTCAGCCGCCCGAAGCGCCTGCCAGCCGAGGACGAACGGCGAGGCGAGGTGCACGACATCCGGCTGGAAGTCTCGCAGGATGCCCTCGAGCTGCGTGGCACTCGTGACGGTGATGCGCACATCGGGATAGGAGGGAAGGGCGAGCGAGCGCAGCAGCACGGCGCCGGCGCCGTGGAGGGCGGCACCCCTATCGGTCGCGCTCGCCGCCTTCGGCGCGATGACGAGTACGTCGTGCCCACGCTGCTCGAAGTGCCTGAGCATCTGGATGACGGAGTTGACAACCCCGTTCATCTGCGGAAGGAAGGTCTCGGCCACCACCACGATTCTCACGCGCCCAGCGTGACAGCGCCCGGCGTGCCTGCCCAGCGAATCCGGCCGCAAACGGCGAGCGTTCACCCGATCGACCTCGCGCGTTCTGCTTCGCGTCGTGCAATCGGGCTGTGGTTGCCCGTCGTTCACCTTGACCCGCTAGACCGGGACCGTGGACACCTGGCTACTCGCGCTCGCCGACTCTCCCCTGCTGCTGCCGGCGCTCTTCGCCCTGGTGCTCGGCGACGCCTTCCTCGTGGTGCTGCCGAGCGAGACGGCCGTCGTCGCGCTCGGCGCCATGGCCGCCGCCACCGGATCGCCGCACCTCGGCCTCGTCATCCCGATCGCGGCAGCCGGGGCGATCGCCGGCGACACCGCGTGCTTCCTCATCGGGCGAGCGGCGGGCCACGACCGCTGGGCGTGGCAGCGTGAGGGGCGGCGGGGAGCCGCCGTTGCGCGGGCGCGGGCGACCGTGCTCGCGCGGCCAGCGGTGCTCATCTTTACCGCGCGCTACGTGCCGTTCGCCAGAATCGCGGTCAATCTCTCTGCGGGGGCCTCCGGCCTGCCCTACCGGCGCTTCCTGCCGCTCTCCGCAGCGGCCTGCGTCGGCTGGGCCGTCTACAACGTGGCCATCGGCTCGCTCTTCGGCGCGATCCTTCGCGACACTCCCCTGCTCGCCATCGTCGTGTCCGTCGCGGTGGCCGTCGCGCTCGGCGTGACGATCGACCTCGTCGTGACCCGATTCTCGCGAGGGCGCGCTACGCCACCAGCTGGCTGATGCGCTCTGGCACGGCGTGCCCGAGCGAGATGACCCGCCACCCGGCAGACCGCCAGAGGTCGGCGTCGATGCACCCGCGCGCGTCGATGATGGTGCGGCACCGCGCGACGGCACCCGCGGCACGCGGGTCGAGCTCGGCAAACTGCCTCCACTCGGTCAGCACGAGAACCAGGTCTGCGCCAGCCACCGCGTCGAGCGCATCGGCGTGGTACTCGAGCTGAGGATGCAGCGCTCGCGCCGTCTCTGTGGCCTCCGGGTCGCTCGCCGCGACATCCAGTCCCTCGGCGGCGAGCCTGCTGGCCACGTCGAGCGCCGGTGAGTCACGCACGTCGTCGGAGTCGGGCTTGAACGCGAGACCCAGCACGGCGACGCGACCGGATCGCGACGGCAGCTCGTCGAGAGCCAGCTCGACCACGCGATCTCGTCGCCGCAGATTGACCGACTCGACCTCGCGGAGGAAGCCGAGAGCCTCGCCAACGCCCAGCTCCTCTGCTCGCGCCACGAAACCGCGGATGTCCTTGGGCAGGCAGCCACCGCCGAAGCCGAGTCCGGCGTTGAGGAAGCGGCGGCCGATGCGCGGGTCGTGGCCGAGGGCATCCGCGAGCTGGTCGATGTCGGCGCCGCACGCCTCGGCGATCTCGGCCATGGCGTTGATGAAAGAGATCTTGGTGGCGAGGAAGGCGTTGGCTGCGACCTTGACGAGCTCTGCGGTCGCGAAGTCGGTGACCATGCGGGGCGTTCCTGCCGCCAGAAGGGGTGCGTACACCTCGTCGAGCATCGCGACGGAAGAGGTGTCGCCGTCGCGAACCCCGTAGACCATGCGGTCGGGTTCGAGGGTGTCCTTGATGGCGCGACCCTCACGCAGAAACTCCGGGTTCCAGGCAAGGGATGCCCCCGTCGACTCGACGAGCACGGCAATCTGCGCGGCGACGCCAACCGGCACCGTCGACTTGCCGACCACGAGATTGCCTGGCCGCAGCACGGGCAGGAGCTCGGTCACCGCGGTGAAGAGGTAGCTGAGATCAGCAGCTCCCGTCGCACCCTGGGGCGTGCCGATCGCGAGGAAGTGCACGCTCGACCCGCGAGCGTGCTCGACGTCGGAGCTGAAGGCGAGGCGTCCCATGAGGGCACCCGCCTCGAGGAACTCCGGCAGCCCTGGCTCGAAGAACGGCGCCTGGCCGCGGGCGAGCGCGGCCGTCTTCTGCTCGTCGACATCGATACCGATGACGTCATGCCCGAGGCTTGCCATCGCTGCCGCGTGAACGGCACCGAGGTAGCCACATCCGATCACTGAGATGCGCACAGCACACAGGCTAAGAAATGCGGATGAACGACAGTGGGCCGACCGCAGTCACGGGAATGACGAAGGAGCGACCTCCCGGTTCTCGCGAGGGCGCTCTACGCCGCCGGCTGGCTGATCCCTCAGCCCCCGCTGAACCAGCCTGGAGTCTCGACATCGAGATCGGCAAACGGGTTGCCGCAGAGCGCCGTCATCGCCTCGAACTGCTCTCCGTCGATGCCGGTCTCGGCTCTGATGGCGAAGTAGGGAATCCAACCCGCCCGGCTCTCTTCGAACTCGACGCGATCGGGGAAGTAGTCGATCGGATAGCCGTTGACCTCAAGGCACGGTATGACCCAGCTCTGGTAGTAGTCGTAGAGGTAGTCGACCTGCGCGTCAGTAAAACGTGGTGCGCCGAAGCTCGATGCACCGGGGAAGCTGGCGAAGCAGGTGAACGCGGCGAGCTCCACCTCTGGAGGGAAATCACCGCCAGAACCGCTCTGGAACGTGGGACCGCCGTTCTCCTCTCCCATGCTCCAACTATCAAGACCATTGTCGACCATGCACTGGGTGAACGGGTCAAGACTCTGCGGGTTGACCGTCTCGTCAAGGCTCATCGGAGGATGTGGCCTCTCGAACTGGCCCTCGAGCCCCAGATTGAGCCACGCCGCGTCGATGCGGGACTCGAAGTACTCGGTGCGCTGCGCGTCGGTGAACGAGGGCGGCGGCGGATGGTGCGAGACGCACCCGGTGAGAAGAAGAAGCAGCGCGACCGCGGCGGGGGCGATGGATGCGGCGCGGGTGGTCACGCATCCATCCTGCCCCCTCGTCGCACTATTGCGCCCCGAATGCCCCCACCGGGCTGAACCCCGCCGGGAGCGCGAAGGGGTCGCGCACGTGCGAGGAGCGGTCGGATTCGCGCACCAGGGCGGCCAGCTCCCCCGCCGCGCGGTCGATGCGACCCGCGAGGGTTCCCGCGGCATCCGAGCCCCAGTCGCTCGAGGCGGCGTAGACAGCGGTCGGTACGACGACCGCATGCAGGTAGCTGAACAGCGGCCGCATCGCGTAGTCGAGGGCGAGCGAGTGGCGCTCTGTTCCGCCGGTGGCACCGATCAGCACCGGCATGCCGCTGATCGAGTCGGGATCGAGGATGTCGATGAACGACTTGAACAACCCGCTGTAGCTCGTCGTGAAGATGGGCGACACGGCGATGAGGCCGTCGGCCCCCGTCACCGACTCGATGACGGCCTCCAAGCGCGGGCTCGCGAACCCGGTGAGCAGGTTGTTCGTGACGTCTTGCGCGATGTCGCGCACATCGACGAAGTCGAGCTCGACCTCGATGCCCTCTGCCTGTAGGCGGTGCTGGGTTGCTGCCGCGATGCGCTCGGCGAGCAGGCGGGTCGACGACGGCTGGCTGAGGCCGGCGGAGACGACCGCGATGCGGCGGGCGGTCATGAGTTCACCACCGAGGTGGTCTCGACGGTCTCGACCCGCGCTGCGACGAGGGATGCATGCGTCGGGGCGTCGGGCACGGTCGCAGGGCGGTTCTTGGCCAGCTCGGCTCGCAGCACCGGCACGACCTCCCCGCCGAGGATGTCGAGCTGCTCAAGCACGGTCTTCAGCGGAAGGCCCGCGTGGTCCATGAGGAACAGCTGGCGCTGGTAGTCGCCGTAGTGGTCGCGCATGGCCGCATAGCGGTCGATCACCTGTTGCGGGCTGCCGACGGTGAGGGGCGTCTGCTCTGTGAAGTCCTCGAGCGAGGGGCCGTGGCCGTAGACCGGAGCCTCGTTGAAGTACGGGCGGAACTGGGTGACGGCATCCTGCGAGTTCTTGGCCATGAAGGCCTGGCCGCCGAGGCCGACGATTGCCTGCTCTGCCGTGCCGTGGCCGTAGTGCTCGAAGCGCTGGCGGTAGTAGCCGATGAGGCGCATGTAGTGCTCCTTCGGCCAGAAGATGTTGTTGGCGAAGAAGCCGTCGCCGTAGTAGGCCGCCTGCTCTGCGATCTCTGGGCTGCGGATGGATCCGTGCCAGACGAAGGGCGCGACACCGTCGAGCGGGCGCGGGGTCGACTGGAAACCCTGCAACGGGGTGCGGTACTTTCCAGACCAGTCGACGAAGTCCTCTGTCCACAGTCGGTGCAGCAGGGCGTAGTTCTCGATGGCGAGCTCGATGCCGTCGCGGATGTCCTTGCCGAACCACGGGTAGACCGGGCCGGTGTTGCCACGGCCCATCATGAGGTCGACACGGCCGTCGGCGACGTGCTGGAGCATCGCGTAGTCCTCGGCGATCTTCACCGGGTCGTTGGTCGTGATGAGGGTCGTGCTCGTCGAGAGCTGCAGGGTCGTCGTCTTGGCAGCGATGTAGCCGAGCATCGTCGTCGGGCTCGAGGGCACGAACGGCGGGTTGTGGTGCTCTCCGAGGGCGAAGACGTCGAGACCGACGGCCTCTGCGTGCTGCGCGATCGTGAGGATGTTCTTGATGCGCTCGTACTCGGTGGGGGTGGAGCCGTCAGTCGGATCCGTTGTGACGTCTCCGACGGTGAAGATTCCGAACTGCATGGGGTGCTCCTTGTGCGATCATTCGATGCGTTTGCATGTAATCTACAGAACCGCGCGGCCCGGAGAACTATTCCCGGGTCACGTCGACGGCAAGCCGATGACATAGGAGAAGTCCGCGCACTGCGCGTAGACCCCGCTCAGTACCGTCTCCGGAATGTCGAAGTTCTGCGCGTAGGGGCTCCAGGTGAAAAGGGACTCCGACTTCACGAACTCGTCACGGGTCGGCACTTCCGTGATCTCCAGCCCAGCACCGCGGAGGCACGGAATGAGCGAGTCACGGTAGAAGTCGTAAATGGCGTCGAGCTGGGCCGTGGTGTGGATCCCGTAGTACGCGGGATGCACCGGGAATCGTGAGACGCACCCGTAGAGGTCGAGTCGCTCTGCCGCCGGTGGCCCTCCGAGGGAGTTGAAAATCTCCTGCTCCCACCCGATGTAGCCAGCCTCCTCCATGCAGGCGGTGTAGACCGAGTCCGTATCGCCAGGCTGGATGAATCTGGCGAACTCGACAGTCGGTCGCGGCGAGTCCGGGCTGAACTGGAGGCTCTGCCACTGGAGGTCGTTGACCTGAGCGGTCATCGCCGCCAGCTCGGCCACCGTCGGCTCAGGGATCGGATCACCCTCGAGGGAGCAACCGCCGAGCGCACCCGCAGCCGCCAGCACCACGACCACGACGGCAATCCGGTTCATCGCCCCATTCTCGCTCAGCACTCACCAGACGGGCCGCATGCCATCGAACTGGTCTCCAGCAGGGAACGCGGGGCACGACTCGATCACGTGGCGGTCGCGGGCGCTGTGCTTCGGATCGAAGGACTGGTACATCCAGTAGTAGGGATTCCAGCCCTGGAACTGTCCGCCGAATGTGGCATCCTCGCGGCTGGGAACGCTGGCAACGTGCACCCCGTGCCCCTCGAGGCACGGCACGAGCACCCTCGTGTTGTAGCGGTAGAGAAAGTCGAGCATCTCACCACCGACAAGCCCGTAGTCGCGCGGGTCGACCTGGTACGTGGCCTGGCAGAGATACCAGTCGACTCTCTCAGCGACCGAGTCGGAGGCATTGAAGACGTAGGCGAGCCTCCCGGCCAGCTCGTCGTCGTACTCCGCATGGCCGAGGTAGTTCATGCATCCGGCCAGGGACGAGACCCACGCCCCTTGGCTGACGACGACGTGCTCGACGTTCCGCGGTCGAAACCGATCCGCGACCTGCGCGGTAGCCCACAGCGAGTCGTCGACGCTCGACATGTATGACTCGATCTCTGCCTCGGTCGCCTCGGCCCGCGGAATCTCCCGGGTCGGCACGCAGCCGGCGAGCAGCAGGAGCACGGCGAGCGCCGCGAGCGTCCTAACCATTCGAGCTCACCCGCCACGGATCGAAGATGTCGTCGTTGGGGAAGGAGGGGCACCGGGCCAGTAACTGCGTGTTCATCCTGGCCTCGGCGAAAGTGACCATATCCAACGCGTAGTAGGGATTCCAGCCCATTTCCTCGCCGATGGCGGCGAACTGCTCGCGGGTTGGCGCAGCGTCGACGCGCATCCCGGCGAGCTCGAGACAGGGAACAAGGGTCTGCTGGTAGTAGTCGTAGAGGTAGTCGCGCTGCTCTGGGGTGAGCGCGACCTCGAGTGCGAGGTCGCGCTGAAAAGCCGACCGACACTCGAAGAAATCGATGGCCTCCGCCCGTGGCTCGCTCACCGGATCGGACTTTGCGATCTGCAGCGTGCCGCCCTGTGCTCGAAAGTTCTCGTAGCCGGCCTCGGTCATGCAGGCAGCCACCCGCCGCGCCCAATCCTCCATCGCGACGACCTCGTACCCCCGGTCGGGAGGTCGATCCTGGTCGGAAAAACCGAGGTTCTCCCACTGCGCGTCAAGTTGCACGGCGCGGATGCTGTCTAACTCGTTCCGTGCGTCGCCTCCTGGTGCGCTCGTGGTCGGAACGCACCCGGCGAGCAGCAGCGCCGCCGCGCAGAGCGCGACTGCCGCTCGACCGGCCACCACCAACCTCGCCATGCGGCAATCCTCGCCCCTCCTCCGCGCCATGTCGAGCAGTGGCTCCAGACAACACCCCCACCGCTGTCGGTGCCCGCGGCGTAGCCTGAGGCGATGGTGATCGGAATCGTTCCTCCTTTCCTCCTGCAGCGCATCGCCTCGGTGCAGGATCCGGCCTTCGCCCCCGCAGCCGCCGCCGCGCGCACGTCAATGCTCATCGAGCGCCCATGGCGGGGAATCCGAGTCGGGGAGTCCACCCCTCCGACCGCCGCACCACCGCGGCCATCGGTGACCGCTCGGCATTTAGAGGACGCGGTGCGCACCATCTTCGACGCCAAGAACACCGAGCAGCTGCCCGGCGAGATCGTGCGCGATGCGACCCGTGAATCCGACGATCCGGCGGTAGCGGAGGCGTGGGACGGGCTCGGGCACACCCACGACCTGTTCCGATACGAGTTCGATCGCGCGTCGATCGACGACGCCAATCTGCCGCTCAACGCGACCGTGCACTTCGGCCACCATTACGACAACGCCTTCTGGGACGGCGAGCGCATGGTGTTCGGCGATGGCGACGGCATCGTCTTCACCCGCATGACCGGCTCGCTCTCCGTCATCGGCCACGAGCTCACCCACGGCGTCACCCAGTACGCGGCCGGGCTCGCCTACACGGGCCAGTCCGGGGCCCTCAACGAGTCGCTCTCCGACGTCTTCGGCGCTCTCGTCGAGCAACGCGCCCTCGCCCAGACGGCAGAAACCGCGAGCTGGCTCATCGGGGCCGGCATCTTCACCGACCAGGTCGAGGGCAGGGCGCTTCGCGACATGCGATCCCCGGGGACCGCGTACGACGACGATGTGCTCGGCAGGGATCCGCAGCCGGCCCACATGGACGACTTCGTCAGCACGCCCTCCGACAACGGCGGGGTGCACATCAACTCCGGAATCCCCAACCGGGCCTTCTACCTCGTTGCGGCGGCGATCGGCGGCAACGCCTGGGAGCGGGCCGGCCAGATCTGGTACCGCACGCTCACCTCCGGTGCGCTGAAGCCCCACGCGACATTCCACGACTTCGCCCACGCCACGAAGGAGGCCGCCGGCGACGACCGGCTCGCCGTCGCCGAGGCGTGGCTCGCGGTCGGAGTCTCCTCATGAGGGCGGCGTCGTGAAGATCTCTGTCACACGCAGCGGCGGCATCGCCGGCCTGACCCGCACCTGGACGATCACGGTCGACGAGCAGCCAGACAAAGACGACTGGATGTCGCTGGTCGCGCGCCTGCCGTGGAACGAGCGGGAGCGCGTTGCGCCGCAGCCCGACCGCTACGCCTACCTCATCCGATGCTCGCGACGGCGCATCCTGCTGCCGGAGCAGCGCGTGCAGGGGCCGTGGCGCGAGCTCGTGGACCGGGTGTGCGAACGCGCGTCCGACGAGAACAGCTACCGCCGCCAGTAGCGGTCGAAGAC
>NZ_JBXMIS010000089.1:0-21220 GCF_057073975.1 Conyzicola sp.
GATCGTGGCGGTGTCGTTCGTCGTCAGGTCGATTCCGAGTGCGCCGTTGGAGGAGGAGGTGACCTCGTTGAGGAACAGGTTGCTCGATCCGCCAGCGGTGACCAGAAGACCGGTTCCGCCGTTGTCGCTCGTCGACACGTCTTCTGCCTGCACCTCCGCGTCGGTCGGCGCGTTGATGATGAGGCCGAGGTTGACGTTGCGGTCGGCGGTCACGCGCTGCAGCTGCAGGGAGGCCGCGCTGTTGACGTTGAACGACGCGCCCGTCGAGCCGTTGTCGTCGAACGCGGTGTCGACGACAACGCCCGCGTCGGTAACGGTCAGAGTCGCGAACATGCCGGTTCCGACGTTCGACGACACGGTGCTGTCGGTGATGGACAGGTCGCCGGTGTTGTGGTTGATGCCGGTGCCCGACGCGGAGATGGTCGTGTTGGTGATCGACAGATCAGTGAAGGCCGACGAGACCGCGGTGGCCGCGCCAGCGACGGTGAGGTTCGAGACGCTGGCGACGATCTCGTTTCCGATGACGCCAGAGAATGCGAGCGCGTTGAACGCGTTGCCGTCGAGGGTCCACGGGCCGCCCGTGCTCGTGACGGTCACGTCGTCGGTGAATGCCGGCAGGTCGGCCGTGAGCATGATGTCTGCCTCGAGCGACACCGTGTCGGCGCCAGGGTTGGCATTGGCAGCGGCGATCGCGGCGATCAGGTCGACCTCGGTGCCTGCTCCGTAGCTGGCGGCGCTGGCCGGGGCGGCGACCGCGATGGCGCCCAACGAGCCGAGGGCAAGGGCGATGACGGCCGCGACGGGACGACGAGCTGAGAGCGGAGACATTGGTTCCTTCGGGAATCGATCCGCGCTGATCAGCACGATTGCTCAAATATAGCCTGAGAAACACCTGAAAATGAAACAGATTGTCAGAATCTCAGTGCAACCGCGCTCCCGCTGCCCACACCTGTTCCACTGCCCACTGGTGGTCGAGCACAACCGCATCGGCCGCATAGCCGGGAGCGAGAAGGCCGAGCCGGTCGTCGAGTCGAATCGCCCGCGCGGGGGTCAGGGTGACCGCCTCCACGGCGTCGCGCGGCGAGAGGCCGACGGTGGTGATCGCAAGCCGGAGGGCCTTGTCGAGCGTGAGGGTCGAGCCGGCGATCGTCGACGTTCCCCGCAGCACCGCCTTGCCGTCGGCCACGGTGACGGCAAGGGAGCCGAGCTGGTAGTCCCCGTCGGTCGCGCCGGCGGCCGCCATCGCATCGGTCACGAGGGCGATGCGGCCCGGAGCGGAGGCAAAGGCGAGGGCAACGACCTCTGGATGCACGTGCAGGCCGTCGACGATCAGCTCGATCACGACGGCGTCGTTCTCGAACGCGGCGACGACGGGACCGGGCGCGCGGTGGTGGATGCCCGGCATCGCGTTGAAGCCGTGCGTGAGCATGCGCGCACCGGCGGCAAACGCCGCACGGGTCTGCTCGAAAGTCGCAGCCGTGTGGCCGACGGCAACGGTGACACCCGCCTCGACGAGGATCTGGATCGACTCGAGAGCGTTGGGCAGGTCGGGGGCGATGGTGATCTGCCGCAGGCTGCCGTGCGCGGCGTGCAGCAGGTCGTCGATGGCGGAGGGCTGCGGCTCGCGGAGGTAGTCGGCGTTGTGGGCGCCGCGGTGCTCCATCTCGAGGAATGGCCCCTCGAGGTGGGCGCCGAGCACAAGGGGATCGTGGGCCGCGATCTCGGCGATGACCTCGAGGCTCTCTCGCAGCAGCGCGAGCGGGTTGGCAACGAGGCTGATCACGGAGCGCGTCGTGCCGTGCGCGCGATGGGTCGCGAGAGCCCGCGAGATGGAGTCTGCGCCGTCGTCGAAGGCGAAGCCGCCGCCTCCGTGGCAGTGCAGATCGATGAAGCCGGGGGCGAGCCACCTGCCGCCAACGTCGACACGCGAGTCGGCAGTGGGGGCCGCTCCATGACCGACGGACGTGATCGTGTCGCCGTCGACGAGCATCCAGAAGTCGTCGACTTCGCCGTGCGCGTCGATCTTGCGGGCGTGCTCGAAGACGGTGGTCACGAGGCCAGTTTAACTCCGCATACCCGCGTGTCGGCGGCGCCTCGCGAGCAGGAGGAGCCCGCCGGCGAGTGCCGCAGTGAAGCCGAGGACGAGGGGAACGGCTGCGTCGGTTCCCGACGCGACGAGCACGCCCTGCACCTCGACCGCGCCGATGTCGATCGCGGTGCCGGAGATGCGGATGCTGGCTCGCTGGTCGAGCGCGGGAGCGCCGCTGACTGCCGGGTTTCCGGCGTTGATGAGCGGGCTGCCGGCGAGAGGTAGGTGGGTTCGCGTGGTGCCGCCGTTGTCGGCGAGCGCGCCGAGCAGCGGGTCGGTGCCGCTCAGGTTGCCGGCGCCGATGGCGAGCTCGCCCTGGGTCGCGGCGTCGGGGGACTCCACCAGGCTGTAGCGCGAGGAGAGCACGGTCGTGCCGCCGTTGCGCAGGGAGTCCTGCGACCCGTTGTTCGCGATGACGGAGTGGTCGTACACCGCGTGGATGTACTCAGACAGTCGCACGCCCGCTCCGTTGTTTGCCGGGGCGGTGTTGTCGACGATCGTGCTGTGGGCGATCGTGAGGGTCACGGGTGCCGACAGGGGTGCCTGCGACAGGGTGCCGATGGCGATTCCGCCGCCGGCCACCGCCGCAGAGTTGCCAGACACCGTGCTGTTGCGCAGCAGCATGTCGACCGGCTCGTCGATGTCAGTCAGCTGGTTGTCGGAGTGGATGCCCCCGCCAAGCCCACCCGACACGTTGCCAGAGACAGTGGAGTCCTCGATCCGCAGCGCGGTCGAGCCGAGCGTGTATCCCCAGTCGCCCGCCTCGATGCCGCCGCCGTTGCCGGTTGCCGTGTTGCCGCTGATCGTGGTGCGAAGGATGGTGACGCCGCCGGTGGGGCCGCCGCTGCCGATGTCCTCGAACTGGATGCCGCCTCCCGTCGAGTTCGCCACGTTGCCGCTCACAGTGCTCTCGGTGAGGGAGAACGTCGACGAGGCGCCGATGACGCCGCGAACGAGTAGTCCGCCGCCGCGGTTGGCCGCGTTGTCGGTGAGGCGTGAGCCGGAGATCGCGAACTGCGCGTCGTCGATGACGACCGCGCTGACGCCTCCTCCGGAGACGAATCCGCCGATGTTGCCGTTGCGTGTCACGTCGACGCCAGAGAACTGCACGAGTGTGCCGAGGTCGCGGGCGAGCACCTCGACGCCGCTGCCGTCGTTGTCGGCGACCATCGTGTCGACGACAGAGATGCTCGAGGCCGACTCTGCGTAGACCGACATGCCGACGGCCGAATCGGTGACCTCTGAGGCGGTCATCGTGATCCGTGAGCCCGAGCGCGTCTCGAGGCGGGCACCCTGGTAGGAGGCGAAGGAGGAGGTGACGTTCGTGAGTTCGCCGGTGGCGCCATCCAGCAGCTGCACCTCGAGCCCGGTGGCGTTGAACGTCGTTGAGCTGTCGGTGAGCGTGAGGCCCGTCGTCGCCGCCGGCCCGACGCCCTGGAAGGCAATGCCGTACATGCCGCCGTCGACCGTGATGTCAGAGGCCGTGACCAGGCCGGGGTTCGCGAAGATACGCAGGCCGGAGTCGACGTTTCCGACAGCGGTGAGCCCGTCGATGGTCGCCGTGGAGCCGGGGGTGGTCGTCCACAGCAGCAGGCCGATCACGCCGTTCGCCGAGGCGGTGACATTGGTGAGTGTGGTCGTCGTCGCACTGATCCAGATGCCGTGGGAGTCGTTGCCCGACGACGAGACGCCGGTCAGGGTCGCCGTGCCGCAGGGAATGTAGATGCCAACGGCCTCGAAGCCGGTCACGGTCAGGGTGGAGATGCTGAGGTCGGGGCAGAACGATGTCGAAAGGCCGGCCGTCGGCCCTGCGCTCGAGCCGTCGATGACGACTCCGGCAACGATGCCGACAATGGCCGCGTCGTCAGAGAAGGCCGGCAGCGAGCTCAGCGGCACGATAGGCGCCGCGTTGTAGGAGATCTCGATGGTGTCGAAGCCCGGGTTGGCGTTGGCATCGAGGATCGCCTGGCGCAGGCTTCCCGCTCCGGCATCCCCGCCGTTCGTCACCGTGTAGGTGGCGGCGCTCGCGGGGCTGGCGGCGACGAGGGCACCGCCGACTCCGAGAAGCAGAACGGCCGCCGCCGAGGCGACGCGGCGAACGAGTAGTGCGTGGCGCTGCGGTCTCATCGGGTGCCCTCTGGCTCTGGTGCGCACAGACCGCGCAGTGGTGTGAGCCTATCGGTCGCCTCGCCGGCCGACTACTTGAAGATGATCGTTCGTGCGCCGTCGAGCAGCACACGCGACTCGGCGAACCACTTGACCGCCTGGGTGAGCGTGCGGCTCTCCTCGTCCTGGCCGATGGCCACGAGCTCAGCGGGAGTTCTGGAGTGGTCGACGCGCACGATGTTCTGCTCGATGATCGGACCCTCGTCGAGGTCGCTCGTGACGAAGTGGGCGGTCGCGCCGATGATCTTCACCCCGCGGGCGTGCGCCTGCTTGTAGGGGTTCGCCCCCTTGAATCCGGGGAGGAAGGAGTGGTGGATGTTGATGACCTTGCCGCTCAGCGCCCCGCACAGCTCTGGCGACAGGATCTGCATGTAGCGCGCGAGCACGACGAGCTCGATGTCGTGCTCCTCGACGACCTCGAGCACGCGCTCCTCGAAGGCGAGCTTCTGGCCGGGGCTCGTGACGGGGTGGTGCTCGAATGGCACGTCGTAGAACTCGCTGATTCCGGCGAGCACCGGGTGGTTGCTCAGCACGAGGGGAATGTCGACGCCGAGTTGCCCGGCCCGCTGGCGGTAGAGCAGGTCGTTGAGGCAGTGGCCGGCGGTGGAGACGAGCACGAGGGTTCGCAGCGGGCGGTCGACGACATCGAGGTGCCACGTCATGCCGTAGCGGTCGGTGACGGGCGCGAGCGCCGCCTCAAAGGCCTCGCGCGACGCGTCGGACTCGACCTGCAGCCGCATGAAGAAGGTGCCGGTGTCGTCGCTGGAGAACTGCTGCGACTCGGTGATGTTGCCGGCGGCCTCCACGATCGCGCCGCTGATGGCGTGCACGATGCCGGGGCGGTCCTCGCAGACGAGGGTCAGAATCCAGTGGGTATTGGCGCTCGGGGTCACGCTACAAGAGTATGGCGTTGGCTAGGCTTAACAGGTTGGCGCGGCACGCGTCAGCCCGCGGCCGGCGATGCGAGCCATACCCCTGAACCGAAAGCGCAGTTCATGAGCGCCGCCACAGCCGCATCCACCAGCAAAGACGCCTTCCCCCTCTTTCCTCTTCTCGTGCTCTCCGGGGCGATCTTCGTCTCGGTGTCGAGCGAGTTCCTGCCCACCGGTCTGCTGCCCGACATGGCGAGCGACCTTCGCGTCTCCGAGTCGCGGATCGGGCTGCTCGTCACGATCTTCGCGTTCACCGTCGCCATCACGACCGTTCCCCTCACCCGACTCACCCAGCGCTTCTCGCGCAAGTGGCTCATGGTGGGTCTGCTGCTGGCCTTCGCCGTCGCGAACGTGCTGGCCGGCCTGTCGCAGACCTACGAGTTCCTCGTCTTCGCCCGCATTCTCGGAGGGCTCGCGCACGGACTGTTCTGGGCGGTGACCGGTCCCTACGCCTCGAGGCTCGTCACGAGGCAGCAGCTGGTGCGCGCTCTCAGCGTGACGAACGCGGGTGGCACGGCAGCCTTCATCCTCGGCGTACCACTCGGCACGGCCCTCGGGCACGCGGTGGGGTGGCAGGTGGCCTTCTTCGTCATGGCCGGAGTCGTCGTGGTCTTCACAGCACTCGTCGTGCTGTTCCTTCCGCCGGTCGAGCACCTCCACACCCTGACCACGGGCGAGATCGGGCTGCCGACGCGGCGTGACCGCACGATTCCCGCGGTCGTGGCCGCCTGCATCCTGTGCATCATCATCATGCTCGGGCAGAACGCGTTCAACACCTACATCGCGCCGTGGATCATCGGGCCGGCGGGCTTCGACACCGGCGCCGTCAGCGCGCTGCTCTTCGTCTCCGGTGCCGCTGGCGCCGTCGGCCTGCTGCTCGCCGGGGTCTTCGGCGACCGCTACCCCCGCGCCACCTTCTCGATCATGCTGGGCGTGGTGGGAATCACGATGGTGCTGCTCTGGCTCGTCAGCGAGACGCAGTGGTTCGTCGTTGTGTTGTTCGCGCTGTGGGGGATCGCATTCGGCGGCCTCCCGTCGCTGCTGCACGGCCGCGTTCTCGGGTCGGCGAGTCCGCGCATCCGCGACCTGGCATCCGCCTCGCTGACGGTCTCGTTCAACATCGCCATCGGCGGCGGTGCGCTGCTCGGTGGAATCCTGCTCGACGCGTTCGACGTGAGCGTGCTGCCCCTCGCATTCGCGGCCCTCGTCGTGATCGCGCTGATCGTCGGAACCATCGACGACCTGCGGCACCCGCACCGGCATCTCGTGCAGGAAGCCCCGGTGGCGCGCTAGCTCAGTCGCGCCACGGAACCTCCGGCGTTCGGTAGTAGCCGATGCCTTCGGCGTCGAGCACGGCGCCGAAGGCGGCGAGGCGCGCGGCGAACTCGTCCCAATCGCGACCCTCCACCGGTGACCAACCGATCTCGGCGATCGCCGCGATGCGCGGGAACGCCATGTACTCGAGTTCGTCGATGGTGCTGAGCGTCTCGGTCCACAGCGGAGCCTCGACGCCGAGGATGCGATCCTCGCCGATGCCGTCGATGATCGTCACGGGATCCCAGTTGTAGGCGTCGCCAATGGATGTGTAGCCGTTGGCCCACTCGAGTCCGTAGGGCGAGAGCACGTCGTACTTCATGTCGAGGTAGGCGACGTCGGCAGGCGACATGATGAGCTGCTCGAACCGGCCGGCCTCCTCAGCCACGCCCTCCTGCGGCTCGATGAAGCTCCAGTACTGGCCGATCGTGCCGGCGGGCAGCTCTGGGCTGCGGCCGAGCTCGTGCCAGCCGATGAGGGTCTTGCCGGTCGCGGCACCGATCTCGCCGACGCGGGCCGCGAAGGCGAGGAAGTCCTCGTCGGTGGTCGAGAGCGACTCATCGCCGCCGATGTGGATGTACGGCCCGGGGGTCAGCTCCGCGACCTCGCCGAGCACGTCGGCGATGAAGCCGTAGGTCGTCTCGCCGCCGATGCAGAGCGAGCTGAAGCCGACCTCGACGCCGGTGTAGAGCTCCGGCGCCTTTCCATCGCAGTTCAGCTCTGGGTAAGCAGAGAGTGCGGCGTTTGTGTGCCCCGGCATGTCGATCTCCGGCACGATCGTCACGAACCGGCTCGCGGCGTAGGCGACGATCTCGCGGTAGTCGTCCTTCGAGTAGAAGCCGGAGCCAGTTGCCCCGATGCCGCCGACCGCGCTCGTGCCGCCGTGCTCGGTCAGGTTCGGCCACGAGTCGATCTGGATTCGCCAGCCCTGGTCGTCGGTGAGGTGCAGGTGCAGGTAGTTGAGCTTGAGCAGCGCGATGTCGTCGATGTAGTGCTTCACGTCGTCGACGCCGAAGAAGTGGCGGGCGACATCGAGCATGGCGCCGCGGTAGGTGAAGCGCGGCGAGTCGGTGATCGTGGTCGCGCCGATCGAGCCGCCGACCGCCAGCTGCCGCAGCGACTGGATGCCGTAGAAGAGACCCTGCTCGTCACCACCCACGACCCGCACCTGCGTGTCACCCACCGTGAGCTCGTAGGACTCGGCCGGCCCTCCGCCGACCTCGAGCACGATCGACCCCGCAGCGGATGCCGTCACGCCGAGCACGTCGGCGGCGTACTCGGAGAGCGGCCCGCTCACCGTGGCGCCGTCGAGCTGGAAGGTGCCGGCGGCATCCTGCTGGCCTGTCGGTTTGGGCACGATGGTTGCAGCGCGCATGGGCGGTCCATTCTGAAGGAGCAGCAGCAGTGCGACGGCGGTGCCGGCAACGGCGACCACGAGGACGACTGCGAGCAGCTTCTTCCTAGTTTGTCAGGAGTCCTTACTAATTAGAGACCATTCTTCCAGAGCGCGACGTGACACCGCTAGACTGGCCTCATCGCAACTGGCGTTAGATGGGTAACCATCAGGGAGCGAAGTGCTTTTGCAGGCACTCACACATTCGGCCGTACGCCTGGGCCGAACGGATACCGTTATGTAGTCCGTTCGAGCAACAGGAGCCCATCGTGAATACCTTCAACGCCCCTCTGTCTGAGGTCGACCCAGAGATCGCCGCCGTGCTCGAGCAGGAGCTCGGCCGTCAGCGCGGCACACTCGAGATGATCGCGAGCGAGAACTTCGTTCCCCGCGCCGTGCTCGAGGCGCAGGGCTCTGTGCTCACCAACAAGTACGCAGAGGGCTACCCCGGCCGCCGGTACTACGGTGGCTGCGAGTTCGTGGATGTCGCAGAGAGCCTCGCAATCTCCCGCGCCAAGAGCCTCTTCGGCGCTGCATACGCGAACGTGCAGCCGCACTCCGGCGCATCGGCCAACGCCGCGGTACTCGCCGCGATCGCCCAGCCCGGCGACAGGATCCTCGGACTCGAGCTCGCCCACGGCGGTCACCTCACCCACGGCATGAAGCTCAACTTCAGCGGCAAGCTCTATGAGGCCCACGCCTACGGCGTCGACCCGACCAGCTTCCGTGTCGACATGGATGCCGTGCGCGAGAAGGCGCTCGAGGTGCGCCCCCAGGTGCTCATCGCCGGCTGGTCTGCTTACCCGCGCCAGCTCGACTTCGCGGCGTTCCGTGCGATCGCCGACGAGGTCGGCGCGCTGCTCTGGGTCGACATGGCGCACTTCGCCGGCCTCGTCGCCGCCGGGCTGCACCCGTCGCCGGTGCCGCACGCGCACGTGACCTCCTCGACCGTGCACAAGACGATCGGCGGCCCGCGCTCCGGCTTCATCCTGACCAACGACCTCGAGCTGCAGAAGAAGCTCAACTCGAACGTCTTCCCCGGCCAGCAGGGCGGCCCGCTCATGCACGTCATCGCCGCCAAGGCGACGGCGTTCAAGCTCGCGGCAGAGCCGGAGTTCAAGGACCGCCAGGAGCGCACCGTGCGCGGCGCGCAGATCCTCGCCGACCGCCTCACCGCTCCCGATGCCAAGGCAGCCGGCATCGACGTGCTCACCGGCGGCACCGATGTGCACCTCGTGCTCGTCGACCTGCGCAACGCGGCGATCCACGGCCAGGACGCGGAAGACATCCTGCACTCCGTCGGCATCACCGTCAACCGCAACGCCGTGCCCTTCGACCCGCGCCCGCCGATGACCCCGTCGGGCGTTCGCATCGGCACGCCGGCGCTCGCGACCCGCGGATTCGGCGATGCAGAGTTCACCGAGGTCGCCGACATCATCGCGACGGCCCTGCAGCCCTCGCCCGATGTCGCCGCTCTTGCAGCCCGCGCGGCGAAGCTCGCCGAGGCCTTCCCGCTGTACGAGGGCCTCAGCTCGCCGGGCTCCTGGGCCTAACCCACCCACTTGCGCCAAATCCTCCTTCCCGCTGCAGGGGAAGAAGGATTTGGCACAACTCGGCTCTAGCAAGGAAAACCATGACCGCAATCCGCCTCGACGGCGTCGCCACCGCATCCACCATCAAGGGAGAGCTCGCCGAGCGCATCACCGCGCTCAAGGCCAGGGGTATCACGCCGGGGCTCGGCACCCTGCTCGTCGGCGGCGACCCCGGATCGCTCAGCTATGTCGGCGGCAAGCACCGCGACTCCGCCGAGGTAGGCATCGAGTCGATCCGTGTCGACCTGCCAGAGACGGCGACCGAGGCCGAGGTGTTCGAGGCGATCGCGCGCCTCAACGCCGACCCCGCGGTCACCGGCTACCTCGTGCAGCTGCCCCTGCCCAAGGGAATGGACGAGCACGCCGCCATCTCCGCGGTCAGCCCAGCCAAAGACGTCGACGGCCTTCACCCCGCCAACCTCGGCGAGCTCGTGCTCGGTGTGGACGGCCCGCTCAGCACCCCGCTGCCCTGCACCCCCGCTGGCATCATCGAGCTGCTTCGCCGCTATGACGTTCCGCTGGCCGGCCAGCACGTCGTCGTCGTCGGCCGTGGTCTCACCGTCGGCCGCCCGCTCGGGCTGCTGCTCACGCGCAAGGGCGTCGACGCGACCGTGACGCTCACCCACTCCCGCACCCGCGACCTTGCGGCCGAGGTGCGCCGTGCCGATATCGTCGTCGCGGCGGTGGGCGTGCCGCACCTGGTCAAGGCCGACTGGATCAAGCCGGGTGCAGCCGTGCTCGACGTCGGCGTCACCCGGGTCGGAATGACCGAGTCGGGCAAGGCCCGACTGCACGGCGACGTCGACCCCGGCGTGTGGGACGTCGCGGGGTGGATGTCGCCCAACCCCGGCGGCGTTGGTCCGATGACGCGGGCGATGCTGCTCACCAACGTGGTGGAGGCGGCGGAGCGCGGTGCGTAGTCATCCAGCCGTCGACCTCGTCGAGGCCCAGCTGCGCGCGCATGGCGCGAGCGGCGAGGTGCGCTGGCTCGACGACTCCGCCAAGACGGCGGCCGAGGCGGCCGCGGCGCTCGGCATCGAGGTCGGCGCGATCGCCAACTCGCTCGTGTTCACCCTCGACGGCGAGCCCCTGCTCGTGATGACGAGCGGAGCCCACCGGGTCGATACGGCGCGGCTCGGCGAGCAGCTGGGCGGAACGATAAGGCGAGCGGATGCCGAACTCGTGAAACAGGCGACCGGTCAGGTCATCGGCGGCGTCGCTCCCATCGGCCACCCCGCGCCCCTGCGCACCATCGTCGACTCCGCGCTCGCCGACTACCCCGTCATCTGGGCAGCAGCCGGGCACGCGCACACCGTGTTCCCCACCACATTCGACGAGCTCGTGGCGCTGACGCACGGCACGTCGAGTGCCGTCGGCTGACCGGGCGGCGCCCCCGGCACCCGATCCAGCACCGGGTCGGGGTCGAGACCGCGGCGGTCCACGGCCATGGGCGAGGGTGACCACGGCTTAAACTGGTTGAACCATGGCATCCCGTTCCGACCTCGCGCGCTGGCGCAGGTATCTCGCCAACGAGCGGGCGGAGGCAGCGGTCTACCGCGACCTGGCGAGCCGTCGTTCCGGTGACGAGCGGGAGATCCTGCTCGCGATCGCCGAGGCCGAGGCCCGGCACGAGTCGCACTGGATCGCCCTGCTGGGCGACGAGGTCGGTCGCCCCCGCAGCGGCGACATCCGCACCCGCGTTCTCGGCTGGCTCGCCCGCCGCTTCGGCTCTGTCTTCGTGCTCGCCCTCGCGCAGCGCGCGGAGGCCCGCTCGCCCTACGACAGCGATGTCGACGCAACGAGTGCGATGGCCGCCGACGAGCGGGTGCACGAGGAGGTCGTGCGCGCTCTCGCCGCCCGTGGCCGCCAGCGTCTCTCTGGCACCTTCCGTGCCGCGGTGTTCGGCGCCAACGACGGGCTCGTCAGCAATCTCGCCCTCGTGCTCGGCATCGGCGCGATCGGGGTGCCGCCGACGGTCGTGCTGGCCACGGGCATGGCGGGTCTGCTCGCCGGTGCGCTCTCGATGGGGGCGGGGGAGTTCGTGTCGGTGCGATCGCAGCGCGAGCTGCTGGCGGCATCCAATCCCAATCCGCAGACGCGGGACTCCTTCGAGCACCTCGACGTCGATGCCAACGAGCTCTCGCTCGTCTACCGCGCTCGCGGCATGACGGCCGACGAGGCCACCGCCCACGCGGCCGAGGTGCTGCGCGATCTGAGCGTCGACCACGGCGCAGCAGACACCGTGAACGAGCACGTCGAGATCGGCTCTGCCTGGCGTGCCGCGGCCTCCAGCTTCGGCTTCTTCGCCTCCGGCGCCATCATTCCGGTGCTGCCGTACCTGTTCGGCGCCACGGGGCTCACCGCGGTGATTGCCGCGAGCGTGCTCGTCGGCGTCGCGCTGCTCGTGACCGGTGCGATCGTGGGGCTGCTCTCTGGCGCGCCGCCGCTGCGCCGCGCTCTTCGCCAGTTGGCCATCGGTCTTGGGGCCGCCGGGGCCACCTACGCGCTCGGGCTGCTGTTCGGGGCGACGGTCGCGTAGTCGCGAGCCTCAGTTGAGCAGCACCGTGAGCAGCACAACCGTGCTCCCGAGAAGGTAGAGCGCGACTCCGCCGCGAATGGAGACGACCTTCTGCCGGTCGGCCTTGTGAACGGTGGCTCCCAGCACGGGGCACCCGGCCCAGCCGAGGGCGACCACGCCGGCCACCGCGATCACCACGCCGATCCAGAAGTCTGTCGCTGCGCGCTCTGGCAGCTCTGATGGCCTCCAGCCTGCCGAGAGGAGGCCGGAGAGGGGGAGGGCGGAGCCGACGATCGCGGCGCTGAACCAGATGGTGCCGGTCGAAATGATGCGGCTCACCTCTGCTGCGGTTGCGTTGAGATCTTCGGTCTCGATGTTCTCGCTCACTGTGCATACCCTTTCGCATCTACCTACTCGATCAGGTCTACGCCGCGATCCAGATTCGCAACAGGGCCTTTACACGCAGAGGCCACAGGGTCTTGGGCGGCTATGCCGCCGTGGCGCGTTGGCCTCCTACGCTGGGGCGATGCGAATCACCCGGGCCGGGCTCGCCTGGGCGGGCTTCTCATGGGCACTGCTGGGTGTCTTGGCGTTCTCCTTCACCCTTCCCTTCACTCGGGTGGCGGCCGAGGGGCTCTCGCCGCTCTTCATCGGCTCTGGTCGGGCGGTGGTTGCCGGCGTGCTTGCGGCTCTCGCCCTCCTGCTCACGCGGCAGCGTCGTCCGCACGGGCGTCAGTGGATGCGGCTGGCCGTCGTCGCCGCCGGTGTCGTCTTCGGGTTCCCGCTCTTCACGTCCTATGCCCTCACCGTTGTCGACGCGAGCCACGGTGCCGTCGTCATCGCGCTGCTGCCGGCGGCGACCGCGGTGATGGCCGTCATCCGCGGCAAGGAGCGCCCGCCGCTCTCGTTCTGGGTCATGGCCGCGATCGGCGCTGGTGCGGCGCTCGTGTTCGCGGCGCTGCAGGGTGGGGGCGTCACCCCGCTCAGCTGGGCCGACGCCTTCCTGTTCGCCGCGGTGATCGCTGCCGCTATCGGCTACGCAGAGGGGGCGCTGCTCTCGCGCGAGCTCGGCTCGTGGCAGACCATCTCGTGGGCGCTCGTGCTTGCGCTGCCGGTCATGGTGGCGCTCACGGTTGTCTCGATCGGCATCCAGCCGCCTCATGCCACGCCGGTCGAGTGGGCAGCGTTCGGCTACCTCGCGGCGGTCAGCACGTTCCTCGGGTTCTTCGCGTGGTACCGCGGCCTCGCGATCGGCCCCATCGCCCAGGTGAGCCAGGTGCAGCTCGTGCAGCCGGTCATGACGATCGCCTGGGCTGCGCTGCTGCTCGGCGAGGTGCTGACCCTGCCGACGGTGCTCGGCGGGCTCGCGGTGATCCTGTGTGCGGCGATCGCGGTGCGGGTGCGCGTGGGGGCGGCGCGGGTCAGGGTTGACACTGCACGGCAGAGTCGTAGCCTGCAAGGGTGACGAACTCCAGCGAAACGGCCCGCCCACCCATCGTCGACTACGACACCTGGCGGGCCGCCCGCGACGAGCTGCTCGCGCGCGAGAAGGCGCACACGCGTGAAGGTGACGCGATCGCCGCCGCTCGCCGGCGCCTTCCCATGGTCGAGGTCGACGGGTCTACCGAGGTCGTGGGGGAGTACGGCCCTGTGCCGTTCATCGACCTCTTCGAGGGCCGCGACGAGCTCGTCGTCTACAAGCACATGTGGCACGACGGGGCTCCGCACCAGGGCCAGTGCGAGGGCTGCACCACGACGGCGTGGCACCTCAAGGATGCCGACTACCTCAACGCACGAGGCGTCTCCTTCGCGATCGTCACGTCAGGCGCGTGGGATGAGGTCGAGCCGTTCGTCAAGTTCATGGGCTACACCCAGCCCTGGTACTCGGTGCGTGGGGTCGCCGCGCCGATCGGCCGGGGCATGGGGCACATGACGGTGTTCCTACGCGACGGGGATCGCGTCTACCTCACCTACGCGATGACGGGCCGCGGCAACGAGCGCTTCAACCCGTCGATCGGAATCCTCGATCTCACCGTCTACGGCCGCGGCGAGAACTGGGAGGAGAACCCGGAGGGCTGGCCGGAGGGCATGGGGCCATCGGGCTACTGGCGCACCGACGACCACCGCACCCCGACCAACGGCGACACGAGCAGGCCCGTGCCGCAGTGGCACCGCCCCGGCGCGACTCCGGTCGAGACCCTCGGGCGCACGGGGCACATGCACGACTAACTAGGTGGCTGAACTCACGTGGTGACGAGCAGCTTCGACAGGCGGTCGAGGGCTCCGGGTACGAGCGCGTAGTAGGCCCAGGTGCCGCGCTTGGTGCGGGTAAGGAACCCCGCATCCATCAGGATCTTCAGGTGGTGCGAGACGGTCGGCTGGCTCAGGCCGATGGGGTCGGTGAGGTCGCACACGCAGGCCTGCTCGCCCTCGGAGGCGGCGATGATCGACACGAGCCGCACGCGCGTCGGGTCGCTGAGCGCCTTGAAGGTCTTGGCGAGGTCGTCGGCGTCTGTCGCGCTGATGGTCTCTCGGGTGAGCGGCGCGCAGCAGGCAGCGCCGGTCGACACATCGGTGAGCTCGAGCATGGTCATGGCCTCACGATAGCAAACATTGACAAACTTCGATGAATGGATCCACACTGAACATCGACAAACTTCGATACTTCGGGAGACCCGCATGACCCTGATCGACCTCACCAGCCCGACCGTGCGTGATTCGCGACTGGATGCCCTTCCCGTCGCCATTATCGGAGCCGGGCCCATCGGCCTCGCCGCCGCCGCCAACCTGGTCGAGCGCGGCATCGACTTCGTGGTCTTCGAGGCCGGCGACTCCGTCGCCGACAGTGTGCGCCAGTGGGGTCACACGCGGCTCTTCTCCCCGTGGCAGCACCTCGTCGACCCCGCGTCGCGCCGCCTGCTCGAGGCGACCGGGTGGGTGCACCCCGCTGCCGATGCGCTGCCGACCGGCTCAGAGCTCGTCGAGCAGTACCTCCTGCCGCTGTCGCGGCTCGACTCGATTGCGAGCCGCATCCGCACCGGCGTCGAGGTCGTCGGTGTGGCCCGCGAGGGCATGGACCGCACCCGCTCTGCCAACCGCAGCGGCACGCCGTTCGTGCTGCGGGCAGGCGGCGAGGAGGTGCTGGCACGGGCCGTCATCGATGCGAGCGGCACCTACCGCTCGCCCAACAGCCTCTCGTCGAACGGCCTTGACCCGCTCGGCCTCGACGAGGTCGCCGACCTGGTCAGCCACGCGCTGCCCGACGTGCTGGGGCGGGAGCGGTCGCGCTTCGAGGGTCGGCACGTGACCGTGGTCGGTGCCGGCCACTCTGCTGCCAACACCCTGCTCGCTCTCGCGCAGCTGCCGGGCACCCGCATCACCTGGGCGATCCGCAACGCCGCCGCGGTGCGGGTCACGACGTCGGCCGACGACGAGCTGTCGGCGCGCGCCTCCATCGGCACCCGGGTCGATGCCCTCGTGGCCGACGGCGCGATCGAGGTGCTCGACTCCTTTGAGATCGTGCGGCTGACGCGAGCCGACGGGCAGGCGAAGGTGGTCGGGGCGCGTCGCGGCGAGCTCGTCGAGCACCTGACCGATGTCGTCGTCAACGCCACCGGCTTTCGGCCGAACCTGGGCATGCTGCGCGAGATCCGGCTTGAGCTCGACGACATCGTCGAGGCTCCACGCCGGCTGGCTCCGCTCATCGACCCGAACGTGCACACCTGCGGAACCGTCGAGCCGCACGGATTCGCCGAGTTGCAGCATCCAGAGACCGGCTTCTTCCTCGCCGGCATGAAGAGCTACGGACGCGCGCCGACCTTCCTGCTCGCCACCGGCTACGAACAGGTGCGCTCGATCACGGCGTGGATCGCCGGGGATGCCGCGGCGGCATCGGCGGTGCAACTCACCCTGCCTGCCACCGGGGTCTGCTCGACGACCGCCACGGACTGCTGCTCGTGATCATCCGCCCGATGGAGTCCGCCGACTGGCCAGCGGTCGAGGAGATCTACCGTGAGGGCATCGAGGCGGGCAGCGCGACCTTCGAGACGCAGCCGCCCACCTGGGAGGCCTTCGACGCGGGCAAGGTGACGGATGCCCGGCTCGTCGCGGTCGACGACGACGGCTCGGTCATCGGCTGGGCCGCCGCCTCGCCGATCTCGAGCCGCCCGGCATACCGCGGGGTGATCGAGCACTCGGTCTACGTCGCGGCCGCGGCACAGGGCCGGGGAGTCGGCCGTATTCTGCTGCGCGCCCTGGTCGAGACCGCCGAGGCCGCGGGCTACTGGACGGTGCAGTCGGGCATCTTCCCGGAGAACACCGCGAGCATCCTGCTGCACGCGAGCGAGGGCTTTCGCACGGTCGGGAGGCGCGAGGCGATCGCCCTCATGACGACCGGGCCCTTCGCCGGGCAGTGGCGCGATACGGTGCTCGTCGAGTGGCGGAGTGCGGTGAACGGGCGCTAGCCCTCCGGCTCCCACGGCTGGATCGGGTTGCTCATTCGCCTATTGACTTAACACTTTCATTTTGGAAGTGTGGTGCCCATGAGCCTCTTCATCACCTGCCCGGTCGAGAGCGTCGAGCGCGCGACCGCCTTCTACACCGCCCTCGGATTCGCACTCAACCCCGAGATGTCTGACCACAATGTGTCGTGCTTCGCCATCGCGCCGGAGCAGTACCTCATGCTCGGCAGCCGCGAGATGTACGCGAGCGTCGGTGGCACCGACGACCTGATCGGCGGCCCCGACACCCCATCGAAGGTGACCGTCTCCTTCGACCTCCCCAGCCGCGAGGCCGTCGACGAGCTTCTGGATCGCGCTGCCGCCGCGGGCGGTCGCATCGGCGACACCGACGACTACGACTTCATGTACCAGCGGCAGTTCGACGACCCCGATGGCTACCACTACTCGCCGTTCTGGATGAAACCCGACGTCGAGCCCACTGCGTGAGCGATCTCGCCGCGGCCCTCGACATCGTCGGACCACGGTGGGCCCTCCTTATCGTGGAGCGGCTGCTCGAGGGCCCGCAGCGCTACGGCGACCTGCAGCGAGACCTGGGCCTCGGCACCAACATGCTCGCCACTCGCCTGCGCGAGCTCGAGGAGGCCGGGGTGATCTACCGCCTCCCCCTCAAGCACAACACCCGCGCCTACGCGCTCACCGAGCGCGGGTTCGCGCTGCGGCCGGCGATCGCGGCGCTGTCGGAGTGGGCGGCCGACGACGAATAGGGCACCTGCACCATCGACTCGTGCAGACTTGCCAGGGAGGGGGCGACATGGATGGCTGGGCGATTGCCGGGGGAGTGGTTGGCGGCATCCTGCTGCTCTGGCTGGTTCTCCTTGGCGTGCTCGCGTGGATCTCCCGCGGCGAGGCGGAGAAGATCCGACTCATCGACGCCCTTCGACTCGTGCCCGACGTCGTGCGGCTGCTGAGGCGACTGGTGGCCGATCGCTCGGTACCCAGAGGAGTGCGTATCTGGCTGGCCTTGCTGCTCGGCTACCTGCTCATGCCGATTGATCTCGTGCCCGACTTCATTCCCGTCATCGGCTATGCCGACGATGCGATCATCGTCGCGCTCGTGCTCCGCTTCGCCACTCGGTACGCCGGCCCCGAGGCGCTGGAGCGACACTGGCCCGGCACGCCCCAGGGGCTTCGTGCCTTGAAAGCGCTCGCCGGTCTCGACCGCTAGCGCGCCTTCCGCGTGAAGACGTGATGCACGACCCCCGACGGCGAGGCCGTCGTCTCGACGTCGAAGCGCTCCTCTAGCCCCTCGAGGCCGTCCCACAGGCGCTCGCCGCGCCCGAGGACGATCGGAACCACCACGACGTGCAGGTGGTCGACGAGGTCGGTCGCGAGAAACTGCCGCACGACGCTGGCACCGCCGCCGAGGCGCACGTCTTTGCCGTCCGCGAGCTCGACCGCGAGATCCAGGGCCTCGGATGGCGACGCGTCTATGAAGTGGAACGTCGTCTCCCCGACAACCATCGCCGGCCGCGGGTAGTGGGTGAGCACCACGATCGGGCTGTGGAACGGCGGCTCCTCTCCCCACCAGCCGCGCCATCCATCGTCTTCCCACGGTCCGGTCTGCGGACCGAACTTGCGCCGCCCCATGATCTCGGCGCCGATGTTGTCGTTGGTGGCAGCGGCAAAGTCGTCGTCGATGCCGGTCTGGCCGGCCCCCACGGCCTCGTCGTCGTGGCCGCTCATGCTCACGAACGTGCGGGTGGGAAAGAACCACTCCATGAGCCGCATGCCGGCATGGCCGAACGGCGTCTCTAATGACTGCCCCTCACCAGAGGCAAAGCCGTCGAGCGAGATGGCCAGGTTGTGCACGCGGAGCTTGGGCATGGGGTCCTTCCGGTGGGATGACTTCACCGTACAGAACGGTGAGCCGGTCGGTCACGACGGTTCACGGCACCCGAGGTGCCTCCGTCTCGCGAAACCCTGGCAGCATCGCGAGACGGAGGGGCATTGGGGGCGGCTACGACGCGGCGTCGGCTATCGAGGATCGGATGACGTTGGGCATCGGCACGAGCGTCTCGCTCGTGGCCTCGCCGGAGAGCAGCAGCTCTACCGCCTTTCGCCCCATCGCCTCGTGGGGGAGGGCGACCGTCGTGAGCCCTGGCCGCAGATAGGCGGCAACCTCGTCGTTGTCGAAGGACACGATCGAGACCGCGTCGGGAACGGAGATCCCGAGCTCGTTGAGGGCTTGGTAGGCGCCGAACGCGAGACGGTCGTTCATGCAGATCAGCGCCTTGACGTCGTCGCGCTGCTCGAACAGCGCCATGGTCGCCGAGTAGCCCTCGTCGGGCTCCCAGAGCCAGATCGACTCCTCGGCGACGAACTCGAGGCCGTTGTCGGCCATTGCCGCCCGGATGCCCGCGACGCGTCGCGCGACCGTCGCCGATCGAAACTGGTCGCGCTCCACCTCGTCGTTCTGGCCGATGAGGGCGATGCCGGAGCGGTGCCCGCGGTCGACGAGGAGCTGCACCGCCTGTCGCCCGCCCGACAGCTCGTCGGGCAGCACGGCGGCGGGGTGGTGCGCGTTCGTCGCGTTGAGCATGACCACGGCGGTGTTGGCGGGCAGCTCTGGCACGAAGAGCTCCCGCGCCCGCATGGTGGCGAAGATGATGCCGTCGACCTGGCGGTCGAGCACCGCGGCGATGGCCTCGGTCTCGCGCGCCGGCTCTCCGCCGGTCTCCAGAACGAGCACGACGTGACCGGCAGCCTCTGCCGCCTCGAGCGCGCCCTTGATGAGGCCGCTCGCGAAACGGGTGGTGGCGACGACGTCGGAGATGAAGCCGATGGTTCTGGTCTTGTCAGTGCGCAGGCCGCGTGCCGCCACGTTGGGCCGGTAGCCCAGGGCCTCGGCCGCAGCGTTGACCCGGTCGTGTGCCGCCTGCGACAGGCGGGTGTCGGGCCGGCCGTTGAGGATCATCGACGCAGCGGTGGGCGACAGGCCAGCCAGCCGTGCGACGTCGGCGAGTGTCGCGCGCTTGTTCGCCATTGAAAGCCCTTCGTCGTGTGGCCGTGAATCTCGAGCTAGCAGAGTCAACCAACAAGTTCGCTTGACAAAGCACTCTAGCCACGCTCAATATTGGTCTTGCTAAACGCATTTAGCAAGCACCACCCGGCAAATGCCGGTTACCGGCCCGAATCCCAGGCCCGGATGCACCCGTCTTGGGTGTTGATGGAAGGCCGACGGTCTGCATCAATCACAGAAGACAAAGGAGTCAACGAGATGGCTATTTCTCGAACCCGCGCCCTCCGGCGCGGACCTGTGGCATTCGGGGCGATCGCCGCGACGGCCCTGCTCGCCCTCACCGCGTGCGCGCCGGGAGGAACGGCGCCCATCGAGAACGACGTGACGGTCTCGACCGAGCTCACGAGCGAGGATGTCGTGCTGACGATCGCCGATGAGACGGGCTTCCCCCTCACCGACGAACTGGCCGCCGAGTTCACCAAGCAGTACCCGAACGTCACCTTCAACGTCACCCGCGACACCTTCCAGAACCTCACGGCCGCGGCACCGAAGCTCCTGGCCAGCGACACCCCGCCTGACCTGATCCGCCTTCCCACCATCGGCGACACCGTGCAGGACGGCCTCATCGCCAACCTCGACCCGTGGGCAGAGGCCTACGGCTGGGACAAGTGGTCCGAGGCACAGCTCGCCCCGCTGCGCGTGAACGAAGACGGCGTGCGCGGCTCCGGCTCGCTCTACCAGCTGGGCCTCGGCTACAGCATCACCGGCATCTACATGAACACGACGCTGGCCGACCAGCTCGGCATCGACGAGGTTCCGACGACCATCGCCGAGTTCGAGGATGACCTCGCGACCGCGAAGGCCGCCGGCGTGCTGCCGATCATGGCCGGCGACCTCGACGGCGTCGTCAACTTCGTCGTGCAGGCGGCGATGAACCAGTACAACGACCCCAAGGAGATGATGGACTGGATCCTCAACGTGCCCGGTGCCACCTACGACACCCCCGGCAACGTCGAGGGTGCCAACCTCGTGCGCAAGTGGGCCGACGCCGGCTACTTCCCCAGCGACATCAACGCGATCGACTACGCGTCGTTCGTGAGCCGCTTCCAGGGCGGAGAGGGCCTGTTCACATTCAACGGCAACTGGGCCGCAGCCGACACGCAGGCGAAGATGGGCGAGAACGTCGACTTCTTCCTCGTGCCGACGGCGGAAGAGGGTGGAGACCATGTCGCCATGGGAGCCGCCAACTCCTTCTCGGTCGCCGCGGGATCCAAGCACCTCAATGAGATCGTGTTCTTCCTCAACTGGATCCACACCAACCCGACCGCACGCCAGATCGTCACCGACGTGACCGGTGCCTCCCCGGGCGGCGACCCCGCCCAGGAGCTCCCGACCGTCGAGCCCGGCTCGCTCATCGAGAAGGCCCTCGCTATGTCGGCCGTCATCGGCGAGGAGAACGGCCAGGTCGACTTCATGGCCAACGCGACGGCGGGCATCTACGCCGGCTCGATCATCCCAGAGTCGCAGCTGCTCGTCACCGGCCAGATCACCGGACAGGAGTTCGTCACCAAGGTGCAGGAGTTCTATGCACAGGAGCTCGCCGGCTGATCATGAGAAACCGCAATCGAGTCAGTAACCCGTCCAGCAACGCGCCGCGTGCCTGGCGTGGCAAGGAGCTGTCAGAGTGACGTCATCGATTGCCCCGGGGGGGGGGGGGGGGGGGGGGGGAGGGGGAGG
>NZ_JBXMIS010000090.1:0-9694 GCF_057073975.1 Conyzicola sp.
CTCATCGCCCTCATCCCGCTGTTCGCGCTGAGCCTTGTGAACGCCAACCAGAACTTCCCGTTCGGTGGCGCGAGCATCCTCATCATCGTCGGTGTCGGCCTCGAGACGGTCAAGCAGATCGACTCGCAGCTGCAGCAGCGTCACTACGAGGGCCTCCTCCGTTGACCCGACTTCTCATCGTTGGTCCACCGGGCGCAGGCAAGGGAACGCAGGCCGCTCGACTGACCGAGCGCTACGGCATCCCGGCCATCGCCACGGGTGACATCTTTCGCGAGAACATCCGCAACCAGACGCCACTCGGTGTCGAGGTGAAGGCGATCGTCGATGCTGGCGACTACGTGCCAGACACTCTCACCAACGCGCTCGTGACATCCCGGCTCGAGCAGGAGGATGCCCTCGACGGCTTCCTCCTCGACGGCTACCCCCGCACCGTCGACCAGATCTCCTACCTCGACCAGCTGCTCGCTGGCAGAGGCCAGGCGCTGGACGCCGTCATCCTTCTCGTCGCCGACAAGGAGGAGGTCGTGTCCCGCCTGCGCAAGCGCGCGATCGAGCAGGGCCGCACCGACGACACCGAGGAGGCGATCCGTCATCGCCAGGACGTGTTCGCCCGCGAGACTGCTCCCCTCATTCCCGTCTTCCGCGACCGCGGCCTCCTCGTCGAGGTCGACGGACTCGGCGAGATCGACGATGTCGCAGAGCGCATCTCGCGCGCGCTCGACGCACGCGGACTCAGCGCCAGCGATGCGGCTGCCAGCTAGCCCCTCATGAGACGCGGCAAGGGCATCTACAAGACGCCGGCCGACATCCGGGCGATGATCGAGCCAGGGCTCGTGACCGCAGCCTCACTCGACGCGGTGCGGGCGGCGATCACCGCTGGCATCACGACCCTCGAGCTCGACGCGATCGCCGAGCACGCGATTCGCTCGCGCGGAGGTGTGCCGAACTTCATGAAGGAGCCCGGCTACCATCACACGATCTGCGTCTCGGTCAACGAGGCGGTCGTGCACGGAGTGCCGAACGACTACGTGCTGCGGCCAGGTGATGTCGTCTCGGTTGACAGCGGTGCGGAGGTCAAGGGCTGGAACGGGGATGCCGCGTTCACTGTCGTCGTTGCCGACCGCAACCGCCCTGAGCTCGTCGCAGAGCGCCAGGCGCTCGCCACCGCGACCGAGCACGCCCTATGGGCGGGTATCGCCGCGCTGGCGAACGTGCGCGACCTCAACACGATCGGGGCGGTCATCGAGGATGCCGTTGCGGCATCCGGTCGCGACTACGGCATCCTCGAGGACTACGTCGGCCACGGCATCGGCCGCTCGATGCACGAGGACCCCCCGGTCTTCAACTACCGGGTGCGAGGCCGCGGGCCAGAGGTCAAGCCGGGCCTTGTCGTCGCCATCGAGCCTATGGTGGTCGCCGGCGGCATCGCCACGCGAACAATGGACGACGGATGGACGGTCGTCACTGAGGACGGCGGCATGTCGGCCCACTGGGAGCATTCGATCGCCGTGCACGCGGACGGCATCTGGGTGCTCACCGCCGTCGACGGTGGTGCGCTCGGCCTTGCCCCCTTCGGCGTCACCCCGGTGCCACCCGCCTAATAGCACGAGAGCTAGGTGTGGGCTTGGCGAAACGCCCGAGAGTCGTATAAGCTCGATCTTTGGTGTTTCCTGCCGGTTTTGCCGTTCCCGCATTCGATGAATTTGGGCCCGCGCCACCCAGCTGCACCACAATCCCGCACGACCAGCAATCAAACTTTTAGCGACGAAGAGGCAATGGCCAAAAAAGACGGTGTCATCGAAATCGAGGGTGCAGTAGTCGAAGCACTGCCCAACGCAATGTTCCGCGTTGAGCTCAGCAACGGCCACAAAGTTCTCGCCCACATTTCGGGCAAGATGCGCCAGCACTACATCCGCATCCTCCCTGAGGACCGCGTGATCGTGGAGCTGAGCCCCTACGACCTGACCCGCGGCCGAATCGTCTACCGGTACAAGTAGCTCGCCGCTTCAAGTAGTGCCAACAGGCACGCGATTGCTGGAAAGTAACGGCCTGGTCTCTCGACCAGGTACGAAGACAGCGAAAGAGAATCATCATGAAGGTAAACCCCAGCGTCAAGCCGATCTGCGACCACTGCCGCGTCATTCGCCGCAACGGCAACGTCATGGTCATCTGCAAGAGCAACCCGCGCCACAAGCAGCGTCAGGGCTAAGGCTCGTTCCACACGACTTCTAACTGAATACAGAAGAACAGCACCAAGAACCTGATCGCGAGAGCGGGAGGGGGACACCCAGGGTTGGAGGCCTTGGCACCGGTGCTGTCCATTACCTCCACTCACTAACAGGAGATGCCACATGGCACGTCTAGCCGGCGTCGACATCCCGCGCGATAAGCGCGTGGAGGTCGCACTGACATACATCTACGGCGTTGGCCGTACGAGGGCCCTCAAGACCCTCGCCGACACCGGGATCAGCGGGGAGATCCGCGTCAAGGATCTGACCGATGACCAGCTCGTCGCACTGCGCGACTACATCGAGCTGAACTTCAAGGTAGAGGGTGACCTCCGCCGCGAGGTCGCCGCCGACATTCGCCGCAAGGTCGAGATCGGCAGCTACCAGGGCATCCGCCACCGTCGTGGCCTGCCCGTTCACGGACAGCGCACCAAGACCAACGCTCGTACCCGCAAGGGCCCGAAGCGCACCGTTGCAGGCAAGAAGAAGGCAGGGCGCAAGTAATGGCCGCACCGAAGGCAGCTGCGCGCAAGCCGCGCCGCAAGGAGAAGAAGAACGTCGCCGTGGGCCAGGCCCACATCAAGTCGACCTTCAACAACACCATCGTGTCGATCACCGACCCGACCGGTGCCGTCATCAGCTGGGCGTCGTCTGGCGCCGTCGGCTTCAAGGGATCGCGCAAGTCGACCCCCTACGCCGCGCAGATGGCAGCAGAGTCCGCCGCCCGCCAGGCGCAGGAGCACGGCATGAAGAAGGTCGACGTCTTCGTCAAGGGACCAGGATCCGGCCGCGAGACCGCGATCCGCTCGCTTCAGGCCGCTGGCCTCGAGGTCGGCTCGATCAACGACGTGACCCCGCAGGCGCACAACGGTTGCCGCCCGCCGAAGCGCAGAAGGGTCTAGCGCACAGCGCTTGACCCATCTGCGGGTCGAGTAGGTCGCCTTTCCGGCGAGCGTATCGAGACACCCGGTCGGCTTCGTGCAGCCAGGGTTTCGATACGCCGCCGGAGGCGGCTACCCAACTCGCAGATTCACAATTCAATATTCGCAACAACGACGGGCCAGCCACCCGCCGCACCTTAGGTGTCATATAGCGGACACCTCGCCGAAAGGAATCACCGTGCTCATTGCACAGCGCCCAACTCTTGCCGAAGAGAACATCTCAGAATTCCGCTCACGCTTCGTGATCGAGCCCCTCGAGCCTGGCTTCGGCTACACGCTCGGCAACTCGCTGCGCCGCACGCTGCTCTCGTCGATCCCCGGAGCAGCTGTCACCAGCATCCGCATCGACGGCGTGCTGCACGAGTTCAGCACCGTTCCCGGTGTGAAGGAAGACGTCACCGAGGTCATCCTCAACATCAAGGGCCTCGTCGTCTCGAGCGAGCACGACGAGCCGATCACCGCATACCTGCGCAAGCAGGGTGCAGGCCAGGTCACCGCGGCTGACATCTCCGCACCTGCCGGCGTCGAGATCCACAACCCGGAGCTCGTCATCGCGACGCTCAACGACAAGGCGAAGTTCGAGCTGGAGCTGACCATCGAGCGTGGCCGTGGCTACGTCTCCGCGACGCAGAACCGCAGCGAGTTCAGCGAAGCCGGCCAGATTCCCGTCGACTCGATCTACTCGCCAGTGCTCAAGGTGACCTACCGTGTCGAGGCGACTCGTGCCGGTGAGCGCACCGACTTCGACCGCCTTGTCGTGGATGTCGAGACGAAGCCGGCGATCACGCCGCGCGACGCCATCGCCTCCGCTGGCCGCACGCTGACCGAGCTGTTCGGCCTGGCGCGCGAGCTCAACACCGCCGCAGAGGGCATCGAGATCGGCCCAGCGCCGGTTGACGCCGTTCTCTCGAGCGAGCTGAGCATGCCGATCGAAGACCTCGACCTCTCTGTGCGCAGCTACAACTGCCTCAAGCGCGAGGGAATCAACACGGTCAGCGAGCTCGTCGCCCTCTCGGAGACGCAGCTCATGAACATCCGCAACTTCGGACAGAAGTCGGTCGACGAGGTGCGCGACAAGCTCATCGAGATGGGCCTGTCGCTGAAGGACTCGGTTCCCGGGTTCGACGGTGCGCACTTCTACGGCGGCTACGACGACGAGCCTCAGGCCTAAGCACCAGTCGCTCGACTGACTGCTTTCACTAAAAAGGAAAAGTAATGCCTACACCCACCAAGGGACCGCGCCTCGGCGGCGGACCGGCGCATGAGCGCCTCATGCTCGCGAACCTCGCAGCTGCCCTGATCACCCACAAGAGCATCAAGACGACGGAGACGAAGGCCAAGCGCCTTCGGCCGGTTGTCGAGCGCCTGGTCACGTTCGCAAAGCGCGGCGACCTGCACTCGCGTCGTCGCGTGCTCGCGAAGATCAGCGACAAGACTGTCGTGCACGAGCTCTTCACCGTCGTTGCACCACTCGTCGCTGAGCGTGAGGGTGGGTATACCCGCATCACAAAGCTCGGCTTCCGCAAGGGCGACAACGCGTCGATGGTTCAGATCGAGCTCGTTCTCGAGCCGCTGAACGCCAAGCCGAAGGCCGCTGTCTCGAAGAAGGCGCCGGCCAAGGCCGCCGCTCCCGTCGAGGAGGCCCCGGCCGAGGAGACCGCCGTCTCCGAGGATGTCGTCGAGACCGAGGAAGCCTCCGTCGAGGCGGAGACCGTCGCTGCGCAGGCAGAGGACGCCGCCGCCGTCGAGGCAACCGCTGACGAGTCGCCCGATGGAGACCAGTCGAAGTAACCTGCTTCACCAGTTACGACCCCGCTCCTCGGAGCGGGGTCGTTCTGCTTAACCCGTCGGCTACGCCGGCCGAGGCGTCAGCCCGTAGTCGTTGGAGTTGAGCAGCGGCGGCAGCTCGGCCAGTCGCTGCATCGCATCGCGGATCGACCCGGCGTAGATGCTGCCGCCGATGGGCCCTCCCGCATGGATGAGGTCAGTGGCGAGCACGTCGAGCCGGGGCTGGATCGCGTCGTACCAGTTGGCGAGCTCGACGTTGCGGTATCGCTGCGCATAGCTGGCGAGCACCTGGTTGACTCCCGGGATCCATCCGCGCGGCGCCTGTGCGTTGACGAGCACGATGGATACATCGGGGCCGACGATGTCCGAGATCTCCTGCAGGGTCGACTCGGCGACGGGCCCGTTGGTGCCGAGGCCGAGCAGCACGATCGGGCGCAGCTGGCCGGCATCCTTGAGCGCCTGCAGCATCGCGGGCGCGGCGGTCATCCGACGGGAGACGGCGGCATCCATGTAGATGCCGGGGAACTGGGCGATGACCTCATCGGCGGCAGCGAGCATGACGGAGTCGCCGATGGCGATGATCTGGTCGCCTCCCGGCAGGGGCGCCGGCCCGGTCGCGGCGGCGTCGAGCTCCATGGGCGGCTGGGACTGGATCGACTCGAGGCCAGCGGCGATGCGGTCCTCAACGTGTCCGGATGCCGGTGCCACGACCAGAGCGACTCCCGTCCCAGCGACGAGAGCCGCGATCGCGAGCCCGCTGACGGCAGCGGTGGCAAGCCGTGCCGGGCCGCCTCGCCATGCGCGCGCCCACGACCGGGCGACGGCACGGAATCCGCGCTGCCGCACCGGCTGCTCGAGGTAGCGATACGACAGGGTCGCTGCCGCCATAGTGATTGCCAGGGCGACGGCGGCGACGGCCAGCTCGGGGAGCGCGGGCCAGGCGGCAGTCACGAGGACAAGCACCGGCCAGTGCCAGAGGTAGAGGCCGTAGGAGCGCTGGCCGACCCACCGCATCGGAGGATTGTCGAGGGCGCGACCGAGCCACGACCCGGAGGCTGCGCCAGCGATCGCGAGGGCGGTGAGGGCGGCCACGAGCACGAGGCCGCCGCGAAAGACCCACTCCGACTCCTCAGCGAGGAACCACGACAGGGCGAGCAGCCCGACGATCGCGAGTGCTCCGAGCACCGGGAGGCCGCGCCACGCCCTGACCCCGCCGACGGCGAGCGCCGCTCCGATCGCGAGACCGAAGGCGTGCGTGTCGGTGCCGTAGTAGAGCCGGGTCGGGTCGGCTCCAGCCGCGGAGAGCAGCAGCATTGCCGCGATGGATGCCGCGGCGATGACGAGAACCGCGGCCAGCATCCACCGGCGGCGCCGGAGCACCACGACCACCGCTAGTGCGACGAACGGCCAGACAAGGTAGAACTGCTCCTCGACCGCGAGCGACCACAGGTTGCGGAAGAGTTCTGGCGTCGCCGTGTCGAAGTAGCTCGCGTCGGAGGCGATGCCGAGCCAGTTGTAGCTGAAGGTCGCCGCCCCGAGCAGCTGGCGGCCAATTCCGACGAGGACGTCGCCGCCGATCGCCAGCGCGGCCGTGGCGGCGGCGACCACCACAAGGGCGAGAGCGGGCAGGAGGCGACGAGCCCGGCGCACCCAGAACGAGTGGAGCACGATTCGACCCGTCGCCGCGTGCTCGCGCAGTAGCAGGCTCGTGATGAGGAAGCCGCTGATTACGAAGAAGACATCGACGCCGATGTAGCCGCCTGGCAGTGCTCCCGGTAGGAGATGGAACAGCATGACGGTGCTCACCGCGATGGCACGGAGACCGTCGAGCCCGCTGAAGCGGGAGGCGGGTGCAGGGGCGGCGACGACTGCCGGCGCCATGTTCTTCGTGGCCATCGGCATCCAGCCTAGACTCGCTGCGTGAAAGAGCAGCCGGAGACCGACACGGTCACACGACTGAGGCTCGATATCGCCTATGACGGATCCGGCTTTGCCGGCTGGGGCGCGCAACCAGCCATTCGCACGGTGCAGGGCGAACTGGAGTCTGCGCTCGCCACCGTCTTCCAGCGGCATGGCCCCGCACCGCGGCTCACCGTCGCGGGACGAACCGATGCCGGTGTGCACGCGACCGGGCAGGTTGCACACCTCGACCTCACCGCCACGCAGCTCGCCTCTCTCGACGAGCGTCGAGGGCAGGGCGGTGCAGAGTCGCTGGCCAGACGGCTGAACGGCATCGCGGGCCTGAGCAGCGATGTGGTCGTGCTGTCGTCCCGGCTCGCACCGACGGGATTCGATGCGAGGTTCTCTGCGGTCTGGCGACGATACGAGTACCGCGTTGGTGACGCATCCATTGCCCGCAACCCGCTGCTGCGCGGCCACGTGCTCTCCTACCCCGCGGCGCTGGACGTCGAGGCGATGGATGCCGCGGCCAGTGCCCTGCTCGGCCTCCACGACTGGGCGACCTACTGCAAGCCGCGCGAGGGCTCGACCACCATCCGCACGCTGCAGGAGTTCTCGTGGCGACGGCTGGACGACGGGCACCTGCTCGCAGAGGTTCGCGCCGACGCCTTCTGCCACAGCATGGTGCGCTCCCTCGTTGGCGCGTGCATCGCCGTTGGCGAGGGGAAGCTGTCGCCCACCGACGTGGTGCTGCTGCGGGATGCCGAGACACGCACCAGCGCGTTCAAGGTGGCACCGGCCAAGGGCCTGACGCTGGTCGAGGTCGGGTATCCGCCCGACGACGAGCTCGCGACACGCGCAGAGCAGACGCGGGCGCGTCGCGAGACTTTGCGGTAGTGGGCGAAACGGACTACCCTTGACCCTTGGTGCCTGCGCCCTGTGCGCGACACCCGATCATGAGCCCTCCACGGGTTGGGTTCCGCAACGTATCTCGTTCGGAACGCACCACCGGAGCGGGATTCACGAACACCTCACTCGATCAAGAAAGCAGTACAGCTATGACTCGTACATTTTCGCCAAAGCCGGACGACGTCCAGCGCGAATGGCTCATCATCGACGCTGAAGACGTCGTTCTCGGCCGCCTCGCCAGCCACGTCGCCACGCTGCTGCGCGGCAAGCACAAGGCCACCTTCGCCCCCCACATGGACATGGGCGACTTCGTCATCGTCATCAACGCAGAGAAGATCGCCCTCACCGGCGCCAAGCTCGCGCAGAAGAAGGCGTACACCCACTCCGGCTACCCGGGCGGACTGACGGCAACCACCTACTCCGAGCTTCTCGCAAAGCACCCGACCCGCGTGGTCGAGAAGGCCGTTCGCGGCATGCTGCCGAAGAACTCGATCGGCCGCGCTCAGCTTGCCAAGCTCAAGGTCTACACGGGCGCTGAGCACCCTCACGCTGCGCAGCAGCCCAAGACGTACACCCTCTCCCAGGTCGCCCAGTAGCGCCGGCTCAGAAACTAAAGGACTCAACTACCGTGGCGAACATCGCAGACAGCATCGACGGCCTCCCAGAGGGCCTGACCGAATACTCCACCGAGACCCCGGCAGACGCCGCCCCCAAGGCACCGCGCGCCGTTCTCAACGTTCCCGGCGCAGCCGTCGGCCGTCGCAAGCAGGCCATCGCCCGCGTGCGCATCAAGCCGGGCGCAGGAACCATCACGGTCAACGGCCGTGAGTTCGAGGAGTACTTCCCGAACAAGCTCCACCAGCAGCTCATCAACGACCCCTTCAAGGTGCTCGACCTCCTCGGCAGCTACGACGTGATCGCCAAGATCACGGGCGGCGGCCCCTCGGGCCAGGCGGGTGCCATGCGCCTCGCCATCGCGCGCTCGCTCAACGAGATCGACCGCGAGAACAACCGCCCGGCGCTCAAGAAGGCCGGCTTCCTCACTCGTGACCCTCGTGTCATCGGTTTGCTTTTTGACATCTTCTATGACCACTCTCTCTGGAACTAGTCGATACATTTTCATTTTGGTCGGTTTGATTTTGATTTTGCAAGGGCCTGTTGCAATGGGCCAAACCAAAATGAAGGGCGTAACAGTTTCCTACGAACAGTCCGGCACTTCCCGAATCGCGCGCTTTACAAACTCAAATCCGTACCCAGTCCGGGTGGAGTTCTCATATCAGGGCACCAAAGCGCGTGGTTCAGCTGAGGCGTCTGGCGAGGGTGCGGTTTTAATAGCAGCCGAATTTTTTGCCACGTATGGTGCCGTTGGCCTTTCCATCAGCTCGGTCCGAATCAAACTCGTTATGCGGGGGGATTGAGGCCGCCGAAGCAGTTTACATCGTATTGCGGAACCAGTTCCGCGAAACTTAGATCGGCGCTACCTTTAGGATCGCAAAGCGAATTTCAAATACTGCACGCGAAAACTGGGGATGGCAGCCGGGCGGCTTTGACCGTCTCCTTCGAACTTCGGAATCGGTTCACGAAAAGTGGAATTACATTCGTGAGAATCCAGTTCGGGCGGGCTTGGTCGCGCACTGGAAAGAGTGGCCGTATCAACGCGGTTTTTCCGATGATGAATAGATGATCATTAACGTTTCACAGAACGGAGCTGGCGGGGCCGAGTGACGTGGACGGGCAGGCCGAAGGCCGAGTGCGGCTATGAGCGAACGAGTCAAACGCCCACAAGATTCGCTGAAACAGGACGTTTGGCGTTTCACAGAAACGCCGTACAAAATTCATTGAACGTTGACCGTTAGACGTTCACGTTTCGTTTCATGCATCCGCTGGAACAACTGCGCGACGACGCCCTGCGCGACATCGAATCTGCGC
>NZ_JBXMIS010000091.1:0-11551 GCF_057073975.1 Conyzicola sp.
GGAATGCCCACGGCGTGGAGTTGTCGAGCAGCCAGGTGACGCTGACATCAGACGGTGCCGGCTCGATGCCGTCGGCGACGATGATGAGCGAGATGTCCTCTGGAACGTTGATCGTGAAGTCGAGCGACGTGTCCTCGCGGAAGTCGGCCACCCAGAGATCGGAGCCCGACGGGTCGGGAACCTCCGACTCTGTGCCCTCAATGAGTTCGGACGTCAGCTTCTTGGCCTCCGGGTCGAAGGCGATGCTGTTGTAGCTGGCGTCGCCGACCCACGCCATGACGTCGCTCGTGCGCCCGTAGGCGGCGAAGTTCGACTCGGCGCCGCTGACCGTGACGGTCTGCTTTCGGTCGAAGCTGTTGAGCACAGCACCGTCGATGATGGTGATGGGGGCGTCGCTCGTGGTCTCGACCGTCGCAGTGAGGTGGTCGTCACCAGCGAGGATGGTTCGTTGGGCGATTCCGTAGCCCATCATGAGGGCCGCGAGGGCAAAGCTGATTATTGCGAGCACAAGCCGCATGTAGTTGCTCCTTTCGTGTCGCCCGAACGGCCCAATGGCCGGAATCCGCCCCCGCTACATGAGCGCGCAGTGGGCGGTTCTCGCGAGCGGGTGCTCGCGGGACGGCGACAGCAAAGACGTTCAAGAATAGCCGATGGCCACTTTTGCGGCCTAACCAGGGGACTGTGAAGGTTCTGGCAATGGAATCCGAGGCCAATGAGCATCACCACTAAACTCGGAGGGTTCGTTCATCGACAAGGAGACACTGTGGCTGCTGACGACGAGGATTTCGGTACGGAGCTTCGCGGCTATAAGAAGGACGCCGTCGATGCCGCCATCCAGGAACTCCGGCGCGAGCTCATCAAGGCCAACACCGACCGCGCCGAGGCCCTTAAAGAGGCCAAGCGCATCTCGGCCGTCGCAGAAGACCTGCAGGCAGAGCTCGACGAGACGGGCACTCCGACCTACAGCGGCCTCGGTACCAAGCTGGAGAACACGCTTCGTGTCGCAGAGGAGCAGGCGACCCGCCTCATCAGCCAGGCCGACATCGACGCAGAGAAGCTGCGCACCTCTATGCAGGCAGAGGCGCAGCGTCTTGCCACAGAGTCGACGGAGGCAGCGCAGCGCGTCGTCGCCGAGGCCGAGGCGCGCGCGCAGCAGCTGCTCGCCGATGCGCGGTATGAGGCCGAGACCCTGACCTCGCGCAGCCGCACCGAGGCAGAGGTGCTCGTGCGAGAGGCGACGGATGAGGCGGCCGCCATCCGTGGAGCCGTGGCCACCGAGGCGGCAGAGGCACGCGCGATCGCCAAGCGCGAGGCGGCCGCCATCCGTGCAGAGGCCGAGAGCCAGGCGGCAGAACTCACCTCTGCAGCCAACCGAGAGGTGGCTGAGGCACGCGATGCGGCCGCTCAACTCGCCCGCGACGCCGAGAAGGGCCGCGCTGACTACGAGGCGGAGAACGCACGCCTGCGCGGCGACCTCGAGCGCGACATCGAGCAGGGCCGCACCGACCTCGCCCGCGAGATCGAGAAGGCCACCGGGCGATTCGCCGACGAGTCGGCTGCCGATCGCGCCAGATTCGAGGCAGAGATGGCTGCAGCACGCGCCGCCTTCGACGCCGAGACCACTGCGGCTGCGGCCAAGTTCGCTGCCGACACCGCAGAGGCTGAGGCGCGACTCGCGGCAGAGACGGAGGCCGCCAACGCTGCCCTCGCTGCAGAGACAGAGGAAGCCCAGTCGCGCATCCGTTCAGAGGCGGCCAAGACGAAGGCCGCCCTCGATGCCGATGCAGCACGCACACGCAACGCCCTCGAGGCTGAGACGACGGCGGCACGCAACGCCCTCGAGACAGAGACGGCGAACGCCCGCATCGCCCTGGAGGCAGAGACTGCCAGCGCACGCAATGCGCTCAACGCGGAGATCGCGGAGACGCGCAACGCACTGCACCTCGACGTCGAGAAGCAGCGAGCCGACGTCGCGCGCGATATCGAGCGCCAGCGCGCAGAGCTCGCTCACGAGACAGAGACCGTTCGCGCGCAGCTTGCCCACGAGACGGCAGAGACCCGCACGAAGCTCGAGCGGGACGCGCATCAGGCGCGACTCGACCTCGAGGCTGAGCTCAAGGTGCGCGGCGACGAGGCGGAGAAGGAGTTCCTCGCCCGCCAACAGGATGCCGCGGCGCAGCTGCAGAAGTACCTCACCGTCGCCCAGTCAGAGCTCGAGCAGGCGAACGCCCGCGCTGCGGCCACCCGCGCCGAGGCCGCCCACCTGGAAGACAGCTCTCGCGCCGCCGCGCAGGAGCTCACCGGCACCGCGAAGGACACGGCGGCGGAGATCCTGTCGAACGCCGAGGCGCGAGCACGCACCCTCGTTGCCGATGCAGAGAAGCACACCGCCGCCCTCGTCGCGGAGGCCGAGGATCGCCTCGCGCAGATTCGACTCGAGCGCGAGGCCGTGGCTGGCTACTTCGAGAGCCTTCGCGGGGTACTCTCGCAGGCAGAGAAGGTGCATTCCGACAACCAGTAGGCCCGTCTCGACGACAGCCACGACCACCGAGCGCCGAGAGGGCACCCGATGAAGATCCAGAACCCGTTCCGGACCGCCCTTTTCGCAGGGCTCGGGGTGCTCGTAGCCATCGTCATCGGGCAGGCTGTCGGCAACCTCGCCACCATCCTCACCTACGTCGGGGCTGCGGTCTTCCTCGCCCTCGGCCTCGACCCGCTCGTCACGTGGCTGGAGAAGCACCGGGTCAAGCGCCCGGTGGCAATCCTCATCGCCCTCGTCGGCGTGCTCGGCATCTTCGCCGGACTCGTGCTGGCGCTCATCCCGGTCATCGTCGAGCAGATCTCCAACCTCGTCACGCAGATCCAGGACAATGTCGGTCCGGCGATCGAGAACGACACCTACGTCGACTGGGTTCGCCAGAACCTGCCGTGGTTCCCGATCGAGGACGTCGCCGGCTACGTCACCGACTGGTTCGGTGCCAATGCCGATGCCATCACCGCCGCCATCCTCGGGGCGGGAGCGGGCATCGCCAGCGGTGTGTTCGGCGCGATCATCGTGATGATCCTCGTGATCTACTTCACCGCGTCCCTCAGCAGCATCAAACGCGGCGCGTACCAGCTTGTGCCTGCCTCGCGCCGGTCGCAGTTCATCGACCTCGCGGAGCAGATCAGCGACTCCGTCGGGCGCTATGTCATCGGGCAGGTGAGCCTCGCCCTGTGCAACGGCGTGCTCTCATTCGTGCTGCTCACGTTCATATTCCCGATCTTCGTCGGCGAGATCAAGTACGCGGCACTGCTCGCCTTCATCGCCTTCCTCGGATCCTTGATTCCTCTCGTCGGCACGCTCTCCGCCTCGGTCATCATCGTGCTCAGCGTGCTGCTGTTCAATGACTTCGACATCGCTGCGACCATCGTGGTCGGCGCCTGGTACCTCGTCTACATGCAGGTCGAGGCCTACGTGCTCAACCCGCGCATCATGGCTCGGGCCGTCAAGGTGCCAGGAGTGGTCGTCGTGATCGCGGCCCTCGTCGGTGGAACACTGCTCGGCATCCTCGGCGCCCTCATCGCCATCCCGGTGGCCGCGGCGGTGCAGCTGATCATCCGAGAGGTCATCGTGCCGAGGCAGAACGAGATCTGAGCCTCAGTACTCCGTGGGCAGCGGTAGCGCTGCCGGGTTCATGCGTGCGACGATCTCGCTGAGCACGCGGTAGGTCTGCGCCTCGCCAACCCACAGGTGCTTTCCGCCCTCGACAGCGACGAGGTCGAGCTCTGGCAGTGACGCGAAGCGCTCGCGCGCTGCGGCCGGTGTCAGGAAGTCGTCGAGCTCTGGAATGAGGGCCGTCATAGGAATTCCGCTGCCGGCCCACGCGGCGATCTCGGCATCCGTCGTGCGATGAAGCGGCGGCGAGAGCAGGATCGCACCCGCAATCGGGTGGGCGAGGCCGTGCTTGAGCAGCACCTCCGTGCCGAACGACCAGCCGACTAGCCACGGGTTCGGAAGACCGCGCTCTGCCACGAAGCTCATGGCTGCCGCGAGGTCGTACCGTTCGGCGATGCCGTCGCCGAACTCGCCGCCGGAGATTCCACGCGGCGACCGGGTGCCGCGAAAGTTGAAGCGCAGCACGGCGAGATCAGCCAGTGCCGGAAGCCGGGCGGCAGCCTTGCGGATGATGTGCGAGTCCATGAAGCCGCCCGCGGTCGGCAGCGGGTGCAGTGCGACGATCGTCGCCACGGGCCGGCGCTCGAGCGGGAGCGCGAGCTCGCCGACGAGCGTCAACCCGTCGTCAGTGTGGAGCTCGATGTCTTCTCGAATGGCCGGCAGCTCTGTGCCGCCGCGGATCTGCTCGCTCATGCCTTCGTGCCTCTCACCGGCGAATCGCCCAGCAGTGCGAGTGCCAGTGCCGACGCGCAGCGAGGTCGTCCTCTGCGCCCATGAGCCCGTCCGCCCGCCATGCGACGATATGCGCAACGCCCGGAGCAACCTCGAGGCTGCAGCCGGGGCAGGTGTACGGCTTCATCGCCGAGGTGGCGGAGAGCGGCTGCACGTTCCAGCTGCCGTCGCGCTTCTGCTCGATGTGAAGTCGGCCCGCGAGCACTCGCGCCAGATCGATCTCCTCAGCGGCCGATGGCTGGCGACCGCGAGGACGGTTGGAGCGCGGCATCTAGTACCAGCCCCGTTGCTCCGATGAGGTCCAGGCGCCACACGGATTCACATAGCGACCCGCGATGTACCCGAGACCCCACGTGATCTGCGTCGCCGGGTTGGTCTCCCAGTCGGCCGCGACGGTCGCCATCTTGACCCCCGGGAGCGCCTGCGGGATGCCGTGGGCACCGCTTCTCGCATTGTGCGCGTTGACGTTCCAGTGCGACTCCCGCTCCCAGAGGGACACGAGGCAGGCGTACTGTGCGTCGTCCCACCCACGGGCCAGCACCATCTCGTAGGCAATCGCCTTGGCCGTGCCGGGGTCTGGCTTCCCGACCATCGGGGCGGACGCCTGAATCTTGGTGATGGCGTACTGGCCACGGTCGACGGCCAGCACGGCCTCGCCCGCCGTCACCGTCTGATGCGGGTCGGAAACGAGTCCGGGAGCGCTCACCTGCACCGGTTCGCCACTGAGAGCGAAGGCCGCGGTCGGGTCGATTGCGGCGGCGAGAACGAAGGTCGCACTCGCGAGGAAGGCGAAGCTCGGCAGAGACCAGGCGGACCGAACGTGGCGTGCCTCGACGCTTCCAAGACCCGTGCGCTGCACCGGCGGGAGTGCGATGGTGCTGCGACGTTTGCCCACGAGCGACGATTTTAGCCGATCAGTGCTGACAATCCGCGGAAGACGAGCAGATGGTCAGCGGACGGCGAGCATGACGTTGACAACAGTGTCGAGCAGAAGGTCGACCTGAGTCTCGTTGTACCCACCGTTCGAGCCCCGGAAAACCGCTGATCTGACCTCGTCGACGCTGAGCGGAGTGCCCTTCTGGAAGTAGTCGGCGAGGCGGTCTCCGAGCGCGTCGACGTCGCGCACGTTGTAGCCAGCACTCAGCAGGCCGACCCGCGCGAACCGGTGTCCGTGGTCGCGGTCGAGCCGGTCGAGGATGACCTGGGCGGTGGTCCTCGCCTGGCCATACCAGGCGGCGTCGCCGCCCGGCTGCGAGAAGGCGCGCTCGCGCTCTCGCGTGGCGAAGGCGTCTTCGAGGCGCTCGAGGGCGGCATCCACGTGGGCAGTGGAATAGCCGCCCTTCTCGAAGGAGAAGGCGATGGTGCGGATCGCCTTGGCGTCGAGTCCGGTGTTCGCGGTCATCGGCGCGGAGTATGCCGTGCGGGCCTCCTGCAGGAAGTCCTCGACCTCGGCGACCGTATAGCCGCGTCGGGAGCGGCGAGTGCGGGGAAACGTATTGCTCACGAAACTATCCTGCCCTAAGTAATTCGTGGATTAGGTGAAGACGATGAACAGCGCGTAAGCGGCCGCAGCAGACGGCAGCGCGGAGTCGAGTCGGTCGAGCAGACCGCCGTGCCCCGGAAGCCAGGTGCTGATGTCCTTCACGCCGAGGTCGCGCTTGATCAACGACTCGGTGAGGTCTCCGACCGTGGCGGTCAGCACGATGGTGAGTCCCATGATGACCCCGACCCACCATGGCTGCTGCAGCATGAGGATGGCGAGCAGGATGCCGGCGATCACGGCAGCGGCCACCGAGCCGGCAAAGCCCTCCCACGTCTTGTTGGGGCTGATCGACGGCACCATCTTGTTCTTGCCGAACGTGAGGCCGCTCGCGTATGCCCCGGTGTCAACGGAGACCACGATGATGAGGGCCGCGAGGGCCCACCACTGCCCGTTCTCCTGGGCGACGAGCAGCACGAAGAAGCTGGGAAGGAAGATCGTGTAGAGCACGATGAACGCCCCGGCGCCGAGGTCGCGAACCATCGAGGATTCCGCAGCCCGCCGCGACGGAATCAGTTGCTCCGCGAGTCGCCAGACGACGACGAGAACGATGGCGACCATGGTGGACAGCCAGTGCCCCGCCTCGTTGCTGAGGCCACGGGAGGGGTCGATCGCGTAGAACGAGGCTGGCACGACGAGAACGGCGCCGACGATCACCGGCACGCGCGGTACGTCTCGTCCGGCTACGCGGAGCGCGGTGGCGAGCTCGAGCGAGGCGACGAGGATGAGGAATCCGGCGAAGATGACGAACAGGTCTTTGATGACGAGGAGACTCACCAGGAGCGCGGCACCGAGGGCGACGCCGACCACGATAGCGAGCACGATCGGGCGCCCGGTGCGCTCGTTGATCATGTCGTTCGTGGCGCGAACCTGCGCTTCGATATCGTGCGCCTTCGCCTCGATGTCAGCCCGAGACGGTCGCTGATGAGGCCGTGAGCTGGTGTCGCCGGGCTCGCTCACTCAGACCTCGAGCAGTTCGGCTTCTTTGCGCTTCAGCGCCTCGTCGATGAGATCGACGTGCGCCTTGGTCGAGGCGTCGAGCTCTTTCTCTGCACGGGCGAGGTCGTCCTCCCCCACCTCCGCCTTGAGAGCATCGAGGTCGTCTTTGGCCTTGCGACGGATGTTGCGCAGCGACACGCGCGACTGCTCGCCCTTGTCTCGAACGAGCTTGACGAACTCGCGGCGGCGCTCCTCCGTCATCTCGGGGAGGGTGACACGCACGATCTCGCCGTCGTTGCCGACGTTGGCCCCGAGGTTCGGTGCGGCGACGATGGCCTTCTCGATCTCTTTGAGTGCCGCCTTGTCGTACGGGGTGACGACGAGCATGCGGGCCTCTGGGTTCTGCATCGAGGCGAGCTGGCCGAGTGGCGTCGGGGTTCCGTAGTAGTCGACGAGGATCTTCTGGAACAGGAGCGGGTTGGCGCGACCCGTGCGAACGGTCGAGAAGTCTTCCTTCGCCGCCTCGATCGCCTTGTCCATCTTGTCTTTGGCTTCGGCCAGTACGTCGCTAATCACACAGCCGAGTTTAGTCAAAGAGCGAGCAGTCCGACTCCAACAAGCACGATTGCCGCGCCGATGAGGCGCTGCACCGGGTGCGGCTCGCGAAACAGCAGCCAGCCGGCGAGGCCGACGAGCACGACACTGACCTCGCGCGCGGGGGCGACGATCGACACGGGCGCGAGCTGCACCGCGAACAGGATCAGCACGTAGGCGGCGGGCGAGAGCACGCCAACGACAGCCACGACCCGCCAGTGCCGGCGGATGGTCGGCAGCACGTCTGTGCGGTGCCGCACGACCGCGGGGGTGAGCAGCAGCGCTGCAGCGACGAGTGCCCAGTAGTAGCCGAGGGGCGGCATCCCTCCGTTGATGACGGCATTCGAGTCCCACAGCGTGTACACGGCGATGACCACACCGACGGCAAGCCCGGCGAGCACTCCCGGTCGATTGACGACTGCGTGCTCGCGCCCGCCCGCCAGGCCGATGACGACAACGCCGGCGATGACGACGACAGCACCGGCGAGAGCGAGGATGCCGGGGCGCTCGCCGAGCAGGATGATCGCCAGGATGACGCTGAGCAGCGGCCCCGTGCCGCGAGCCAATGGATAGACCACGGAGACATCCCCGCGTCGATAGGCAAACTGCAGCAGGTAGAAGTAGGCGATCTGCAGGGAACCGCTCACGAGGGAGAGCCATAGCCACCCGGCGCCGGCGTCACGGATCGAGGCGACTCCGAGGGGCGCGAAGAGCACAACACCGACCATGAAGGCCAGCCAGAGGACGACCGCTCCACTCACGCCAGCGCGCTTCATCGACAGATTCCACGTCGCATGGGCGACCGCCGCGGCAGCGATCAGGAGGGCGACGACCATGGTTACCCAAGGCTACGGGGGCCGAAGGGCCATCGAATTGTAGTTTTCTCGACAAATCCGTCTACCCCCCCGAACTGGGGGTACTGACGTTATTGTGCGAGGGATACTTTCTGTTCTACTACCCCGCACCCCCGTACGGGGCACAAGCCCTCGAATACGACAACTTCCCGGTCGACTGCCGCACTTCCCGACGGCATATTCACATACCTGCCCTCCACCAGGATATTGATGAACGACTTCGAAGTTGCATCCCCCGGCGTTGCCGCGAACCAGGCAGTTGCGATCGCTCCTGCCGTCGCCGCCGTGCGTCGCACGCATCCGGTGCGAAGTCGTGCTCTCCACGCTGCCGACTCCGGTCCGGCCATCACCCGCGACTTCCGTTCGCGACTGGTGTGGAGCGACGGGGCGGTCGTGCTGACAGCTGTGGTTATCGCCAGCGCAGCCGCCGTGCCCGGTCGGATCGCGTCGGCGCCCCAGGTGGTCGCCCTGCTCGCAGTCATCTGCGTCGGCTGGATCGGCGCCCTGTGGGTGTACCGCACCCAGGAATCCCGGGTGCTGTGCGTTGGCGTCACGGAGTACCGCCGGGTGGTGAGCGCGAGCACCATGACCTTCGGCATCGTCGGCATCGCGGTCGCGGTCGCCGAGGTCGACCGGGCGCGCTTCTTCTTCATTCTCGCCTTCCCCCTCGGCCTGGTCGGGCTCGTCGTCGAGCGATGGATCTGGCGCAAGTGGCTCGCCAACCGCAGCCTCGACGGCGCGGCCCTGTCGCGGGTCGTCGTGGTGGGGGAACGCACCGACGTCGAGTACGTCATCGACCAGATCCGCAGCAAGCTCGGCATCGCCTACGCGGTCGTCGGCGCGGTCATCGCGGATGACGACCTCGACGGCCGGGAGTTCGGCCGCAGTGCCATCCCGGTCTCGAACAATCTCGACGAAGTGCCGTCGACGGTGTCCATGCTCGGTGCCGACGCCGTGATCATCGCCGGCACGCCGCACAACAGGCCGGACTACGTGCGCCAGCTCTCGTGGGCTCTGGAAGGGATGTCGACAGACCTCATTCTCGCGACGAGCCTGGCGAACGTGGCCGGGCCCCGCATCCACCTCCGCCCCGTGGAGGGACTGCCCCTCATCCACGTGGAGATCCCGCAGTTCGAGGGCGGGCGTCACGCGCTGAAGCGTGCCTTCGACGTGGTGGTCGCCCTGACCGCGATCGTAGTGCTCGCCCCCCTTCTCCTCGCCGTCGCCGTGGTCGTGCGACTCGACAGCCCTGGTCCCGTGCTGTTTCGGCAGCAGCGGGTCGGTCGAGACGGAACGCTTTTCACGATGCTCAAGTTCCGATCGATGGTCGTGGACGCAGAGGAGCGCCTCTCGGCCCTTCGCGACGTGAACGAGGGCGCGGGCGCGCTGTTCAAGCTGCGCCAGGATCCGCGCATCACCCGGGTCGGGCGGTTCATCCGTCGCCACTCGCTCGACGAGCTCCCGCAGCTGTGGAACATCGTGGTCGGCGACATGAGCGTGGTTGGCCCTCGGCCGCCCCTGCCCCGCGAGGTCATGGACTACGAGGATCACGTGCACCGCCGCCTCTACATCCGGCCCGGTCTCACCGGCATGTGGCAGGTGAACGGGCGCTCGACGCTCGATTGGGAGGAGAGCGTCAAGCTCGACCTCTTCTACGTCGAGAACTGGTCGCTCGTCGGCGATGTCGTCATCATGTGGCGCACCCTCCGCGAGGTGCGATCTCCGCAGGGGGCGTTCTGATGACCGGCACGAACGGCCTGCGGATCGCCATGATCGGCACCCGTGGCGTGCCCGCTGCCTACGGCGGATTCGAGACGGCCGTCGAGGAGATCGGCGCGCGCCTCGCGAACCGAGGTCACGAGGTCGTCGTGTACTGCCGCACAACCCCCGACGCCCAGCGCGCGCAGTGGCGCGGCATGAAGCTCGTGCACCTGCCAGCCGTGCGGCTGAAGTCGGCGGAGACTCTCAGCCACACGGCCCTCTCTGTGCTGCATGTCGCGCGGGGCGTTCGACCGCAGGTGGCGTTCGTCTTCAACGCCGCGAATGCGCCGTTCGTGCCCTCGCTGCGCCGACTCGGCATACCGGTCGCCGTACACGTCGACGGCCTCGAGTGGAAGCGCGACAAGTGGAGCGGAGCAGGTCGCCGCTACTACCGGTGGGCGGAGTCGCACGCCGTGCGCACCGCCGATGCCCTCATCGCCGACGCCAGCGGCATCGCCGACTACTACCGCACGCAGTACGCCGCCGAGACGGAGCTGCTGGCCTATGGTGCGCCCGTCATCGAGCACTCGACGAGCGAGCGCATCCGCCATTTCGGCCTCGATCTCGGTGGATACCACCTTGTCGTCGCGCGGTTCGAGCCGGAGAACCACGTCGACCTGATCGTTGAGGGCTATGCGCAGAGCAATGCGCAGCTGCCTCTCGTCGTCGTCGGCAGCGCCCCGTATGCGGCGGCGCACTCCGCGCGAATCGCCGCGATCGCAAGCGGAGACGCCCGCATCCGCCTACTCGGCGGCATCTTCGACCAGGAGCTGCTCGACGAGCTCTACGCCAACGCGCTGTCGTATGTGCACGGCCACTCCGTGGGGGGCACCAACCCCTCGCTGCTGCGCGCCATGGGCGCAGGCACCCAGGTCATCGCGTGGGATGTCGGCTTCAACCGTGAGGTCGCGGGAACGACGGCGACCTACTTCACCGACCCGCAGTCGGTCGCTCTTCGCATCGCGGAGGCGGAGGCGTCTCCCGCGGAGAGCATTGCGAACGGGGCCCGGCTGCGCGAACGCGCCCGCCGACTCTATGAGTGGGATGCGGTGGCCGACGGATACGAAACCCTTGCGCTTCGGCTGGCCGGACAGGGCTCACGACCGGTCACCGTGGCGACCGACACACGAAGACGAGAGCTGAGATCGCTATGACTGCCATCATCCGCCTCCCCCGCCGGATCGCGGCAGTCCTCGCCGCACTAGCTCTGGTGGCCGCGGGCACCGCCCTGCCCGAGGCCGCCGACACCCTCCCCCCGTCACCGTCAACGCCCGTGACCGTTGCCGCCGACGGCCTGCCGGCACCGCAGATCAACGGTGTCGTGTGGGCGCAGACGGTGGTCGGCAACATCGTCTACGCGGTCGGCAAGTTCACCACCGCACGCCCAGCCGGATCCGCCCCCGGCACCAACACCGTCACCCGCAACAACATCCTCGCCTACAACATCGAGACCGGACTCCTCGTGCCCGGATT
>NZ_JBXMIS010000092.1:0-30085 GCF_057073975.1 Conyzicola sp.
CGTCGATCTCGAGGGCGGGCATGAGTGCAAGCTTGTCAACAGGTGCCCGTTCGGGCAATCGCCTCCACATGGGTAGTCCTGCCCTTGGCGCTGTGACGGCGCGTCCCGTAACATCGGGCCGACGGCAGCTGAGCTTGCTTCATTCACGTTTCGACCCGGCAGGAGCCAGAGTGACCGACACCCCGACAGCGAAACGAGACTCGGCACGCGCCCTTCTGCCCGCGCTCGAAGCAAGCAATGCCGAGTTGAGCGCACTGTTTCAATCTCTGTTGTCTCCCTCGATTGCAGCGGCCCTGCGCACGGCTCCCGGAACCTCGCCGTCGACAATCGTCGAACCGATCGGAGCAGCGCCGGCCAGTGCTGCCGCGCTGCTGAGAGACCTCGACTCACGTCTGCCTGCGCTTCGCGCGGCCGGCTCCACGGGAACGGTGAAGTAGATGGCCAACCTCAATATCGACTACGACGAACTCGGTCGCGCGCGCACAGACATCGACGACGTTCGGTCATCGTTCACCCGCGCCGACAGTGTGAGCTCCGACATCGCCGGCCTCGTGGGGCACAGCGGTCTCGCCTCCAAGGTCAACGAATTCTCTGACTCGTGGGACACCAGCCGCGACAAGCTCAACGAGAGCCTCACGTTCCTCAGCGAGTCGCTGACCGCCATCATCGACACCTTCACCGAGCTCGACACCGCACAGGCCAAGGCGCTCGGCGACCGAGGGGACAAGTAGACCATGCAGCCACTTCCCGGAAACCCGTCTGCCCTCGCCACCCGCGCAGAAGATCTCAGCGCTTCGGCGCTCGCCATTCAGGACGCCGCCGAGGCGCTGTTCGCTCTCGGCTTCGTTGGATCCAGTGAGGCAATCGACGTCATCACCGAGAAGGCCGATGAACTGGCCGACAAGCTCAAGGCGGTGCACGGTCGCTATCAGGGAACCGCTGCTGCCCTCTCGACCTACGCTGTCGAACTGCAGTCGGCCCACGCCCTCGCCAACGACGCGATCAGCGATGACGGCAACAACGGCCGCTACGCGCAGAATGCCATCGACGAGATGAACGACCTGCGGCTCCAGCGCCACGCGCTCGAAGACAGCGACCCAACCAGCCCCAAGCTCGACGAGATCGACGATGAGATGCGGGATTGGGGCGAGGCGCGAGACCGCTACCAGCGCTACCAGTACGAGGCGACGCAGCAGTACGCCCGCGCGCAGAGCGCCCTCGAGGAGGCGGCGAACGATGCCATCGCACGCATCGACGCCGCACTGTCGAACACCAACGACGGATTCTGGGACAACGTCGGCGACTTCTTCGCGAACATCGGCGACATCCTCGCGGCAGTCGGTCAGTGGATCGGAAGCGTGCTCAGGACGATCATCGACAACCTGCTGCTGATCGTCGCCGCCGTCGTTGCGCTGTTGCTGCTGCCCCTCATCCTTGCCTCGATCATCCTGTGGATCGGCCTCGTCATGCCGCTCCTCCTCGGTCTCGGTTTCCTCCTCCTGCTGACCTACCTGCTTCCCGGCATGGAGTCGTGGCGCACACTGTTGCTCGCCACGATCGTCGGTGTCGCGCTTCCTCTCATCGGCGGCCTGCTGCTCTGGCGAGTTGGAAGCGACGTGTTCGCCGACGATCCCGACGTCTCGGTGCTGACCAACCGCGATCTCGACTCCGACGAGGCCCGTGACGCCCTCTGGGACGCCAATCACGTTCCCGGCCTGTACTCCACCAAGGACTACATGTACGCGGAGGGGCTCACCGACAAGATGGGTGGAGAGGATCGCAGCGTCGTCGACATTCGCAAAGTGGTCGGGCCCGATGGCGTCGAGCGCTGGGTTGTCACCCTCCCAAGCACGCAGGACTGGGAGGTACCGGGTGGCGACACACCGGCGACGAACGACCTCGACTCGAACCTCGCGCTCATGCTCACCCCCGAGATGCAAACGCAGTACGAGCGGGCCGTGCTCGATGCAATGGAGAGGGCTGGCATCGGTCCCAACGATCCAGTCATGCTCGTCGGCTTCAGCCAGGGCGGCATCATGGCGGGTCATCTCGCTGCCAACCGCTCCAGTGCATACAACTTCGAGGCCGTGCTCGCCTACGGTGCGCCGATCGACGCCATGAACATTCCAGAGAGCACCAGGGTGCTCAGCATCCAGCACACGGGCGATGCCGTACCGATGCTCGACCTCACCAACCCGAAGCCCAACACCCCGAACCACGTGACCGTCCAGGTCGATGCACATGACGGTACGATCGGGGTCACTTCGCACTCGAACGACAAGTACACCGAGACCGCCGCGTACTCCGACGAGCTCGCGCCATACCAGAACTACTTCGAGGAGTTCTCCGGAACCGTGGTTGAACAAGAGCAGTACACATGGCAGGAGTGATCGCTCGCAGGGCGGTCGGAGCCTCCGCCATCGCCATCGCAGTCACGGTGCTCCTCACCGCCTGCCTCCCCTTCCTATCCTCCGGCGAAAGCAGCAACGGCATGACGAACTCCCTCGACACCGCGGCAATCGCCGTGGCCGTCACAGCGACCAGCACCAGCATCTCGACCACCACTGTCGAGACAGCAAAGGACGGCGTGAACACCAGGCTCTACGTGCGTCCCGTCATCACGACGTCGGGCCTCACCTCGGCCGAACTGGATGCCGTGCTGCGCGCCGCCTACGAGCGATCCGCTGGCAAGGTCTCGGCCATTGAGGTGCGAACCGTGGATTCGAGCGATGCGCCAGTAGACATCAGCCCAGCCGCATCCGAGCTCGGCATCGATCACGTGGACAACCTCAACTCCGTGACCTACTCCACGGTCTACCTCGACAAGGCGTACGGGGAGTGAGCGCGGCAGTGACCGCCGCCTCGCCCACCCTGACGTTCCAGCTGCCAGGTCGCTGGAGCCGTCTCGACCTCGCCACGGAAGAGACCGTAGCCCAGACGATTCAGGACTACGCCGCCTCGACCCTTGGCTCGGCTGACTCCGAAGCCCAGGCGCGTGCCCTGCTGCGTACACGCCTCAGCACGGCGCTCACCGCCGCGCGCGAGGCCGGTGGGGTGATGGCACTGATCGCCTCCGAGATCACCCCCGGCACTCCCATGCCGGTGCTACTGACGATCTACAGCCCCCGAGAGCTGCGGATGACACCGGTGGCCGGCACCGCCCCTGAGGCGGTCGTGGCCATGCTGCGACGAGGCCTCGCTGAATTCGGCATCGACGGCGCCGAGGACGCGACCGAGCTCGCGATCGCCGGCTCCAGCATCCTTCGCATCGTGCGCCAGCAGGATGTCGAGGTGCACCCCGACGCACCAGGGCAGAGTGTCACCTCATTGGTCGTCGACTACTGGTACACGGTGCCGGGCAGCAAGCAGGTCGTGCTCGCGAACTTCGCGACGCCGCTCGCCGACATCCCGAACGTCATGGTCTCGTTCTTCGACGCGGCGGTCGGGGCGTCCTACTTCGAGTAGCCGCCGGGCGGCGGGCTAGTCCGCTGGGCGCTGCACCGGAATCGCTCCGGTGAACTCCTTGCCTCGAGCGTCGGCCTCGGGGCTTCCGCTGAAGACGCCGCGCTCCTTGACGCTGTCTCGCGCCTTCGATGGCGGTGCCGGCTCGTTGTCGACGACGAGCACGCGGCTTCGGGGCAGTGAGGCCGGGCTCTTCTTCTGCAGCCACTCGACGACTTCCTCCCGCACATGGCATCGGAGATCCCAGAGGCTTCCCGCGTCGGCGGCGCTCACGAGCAGTCGAACCCGGATGTGCCCGCCCGTCGCGTCGGTCACCTGCACGTTGGCGACACGATGATCCCAGAGCTCGGTCGCCTCGACGACGGCGGTGAGCTGCTTGCGCAGCTCCGCGGGGCTCACGCGCCAGTCGAGGTCGAGCTCGACGGCGCCGAGCAGCTCGCTGCTGTTGCGGGTCCAGTTCTGGAACGGCGTCGTCGTAAAGTAGGTCGACGGCAGCACGAGCCGGCGCTGGTCCCAGATGCTGACGACCACGTAGGTGAGGGTGATCTCCTCGATGCGGCCCCATTCCCCGTCGGCGATGACCACGTCATCCACGCGAATCGCGTCGCTGAACGCGAGCTGCATTCCGGCGAACACGTTGGCAAGGGTCGACTGTGCGGCGAGGCCGGCCACCACGCTCACGAGGCCGGCCGATGCCAGCAGGCTCGCCCCCGCGGCCTCCGCGCCGGGGAAGGTCAGCAGGATCGACCCGACGGCGATGATGGCGATGACGACCGTCGCCAACCGGCGGATGATGAGCATCTGGGTGTGCACCCGTCGCGCGACACGGTTGTCTGGCACGTCGATCGGGTAGCGCACGAGAGCCCGGTTGATGGCGAGGGAGATCAGCCCCATGAGCAGCCATGCTCCGGTGGCGATGACCGCGATGAGGAAGACGTGGTCGATCCACCCGAGCCAGTCGCGCACGGGGATCGTCGCGCCGACGGCAATCCAGACGGCGACAAGAGCCAGCAGCAGACGGAAACGGCGCCGGATGGGGGCAAGGGCCCCGTAGATTCCCGGCCGTCGGCGAGCGACAACCCGCACCACGAGCATGGTCACTCCAACAACGAGAACCACGATCACCAGGGCCATCAGGGTCGCCGCACCGAGGCCCCACCAGGATCGCCATACGAAACCCTCGAGCACATCCATCACGCAGTCCTCCTTGCCATCGATCAAGGCTAGGAGCAGACGGGTGGGAAACCGCACGGAACACAGCCATGATGACGGCCCAGTAGAATTGGGGCTTCCGGCCCACACTCGTTCCAGGAGCCTCGTGACCCCCGCAATCTCCGGTGCTGACACCGTTTCCAATGCCATCGCAACGCCCGACAAGGTGCAGCCGTATGGCGCGCTCGGGCTGAAGGACGACGAGTACCTCGCCATCCGCGAGATCCTCGGGCGCCGCCCCACGAGCGGCGAGCTCGCGATGTACTCGGTGATGTGGAGCGAGCACTGCTCTTACAAGTCGTCGAAGAACTACCTTCGCCAGTTCGGGCAGAAGGTCACCCCCGCCAGGAAGAAGGACCTCATGGTCGGCATGGGCGAGAACGCCGGCGTGCTCGACATCGGCAAGGGCTGGGCGGTCACCTTCAAGATCGAGAGCCACAACCACCCCTCCTACATCGAGCCCTTCCAGGGCGCCGCGACCGGCGTCGGCGGCATCGTGCGCGACATCATCTCGATGGGCGCGCGCCCCGTCGCCGTCATGGATGCCCTGCGCTTCGGCAAGATCGACGACCCAGACACCGCCCGCGTCGTGCACGGGGTCGTCAGCGGCATCAGCTTCTACGGCAACTGCCTCGGCCTTCCCAACATCGGCGGCGAGACCTACTTCGACTCGGTCTACCAGGCCAATCCGCTCGTCAACGCCCTCGCCGTTGGTGTGCTGCGCCACGAGGACCTCCACCTGGCCAACGCCCGCGGCGTGGGAAACAAGGTCGTTCTCTTCGGTGCCCGCACGGGCGGGGACGGCATTGGCGGGGCATCCATTCTCGCCTCGGATTCGTTCAGCGAGGGCGGCCCGACCAAGCGCCCAGCGGTGCAGGTCGGCGACCCCTTCGCAGAGAAGGTGCTCATCGAGTGCTGCCTCGAGCTGTTCGCGCAGGATCTAGTAGAGGGCATCCAAGACCTCGGCGCAGCCGGCATCTCGTGCGCGACCTCCGAGCTCGCCTCGAACGGCGACGGCGGCATGTTCATCGAGCTAGAGAAGGTGCTGTTGCGCGACCCGACGCTCACCGCTGAGGAGATCCTCATGTCGGAGAGCCAGGAGCGCATGATGGCGATCGTGCAGCCCTCGAAGCTCGAGGGCTTCCTCAAGGTCGTCGAGAAGTGGGACGTCGAGACCTCCGTTCTCGGCGAGGTCACCGACACCGGCCGGCTCGTCATCAACTGGCACGGCGAGGAGATCGTCAACGTGCTTCCTCGCACGGTCGCGGTCGACGGCCCCGTGTACGACCGGCCCGTCGTCTACCCGACCTGGATCGACGCCCTGCAGGCCGACTCGGCATCCCGTCTGGAAAGGTCGTCAGACCCCGCAGTTCTGCGCGAGCAGGCGCTCGCCCTCGTCGGCTCGCCGAACCTCGCCGACAAGAGCTGGATCACCAACCAGTACGACCGCTACGTGCTCGGCAACACCGCACTCTCCTTTCCCGATGACGGCGGAATGGTGCGAGTGGATGAGGAGAGCGGCCTCGGCTTCGCCGTCGCCACCGACGCGAACGGCCGCTACTGCCAGCTCGACCCCTACGTGGGCGCACGTCTCGCCCTCGCCGAGGCCTACCGCAACGTCGCCGTCACGGGGGCAACCCCGGTCGGCGTCAGCGACTGCCTCAACTTCGGCAGCCCGGAGAACCCAGAGGTCATGTGGCAGTTCTCGCGCGCGGTCGAGGGCCTCGCCGATGGCTGCCTCGAGCTGGAGATTCCGGTGACCGGCGGCAACGTCTCGTTCTACAACCAGACCGGCGATGTGCCGATCCACCCGACGCCCGTCGTCGCGGTGCTCGGCGTCATCCAGGATGTCGCCAACCGCATCCCGAGCGGCTGGCAGGATGACGGCAACAACCTCTACCTGCTCGGCACCACCTCGCTCGAGCTCGACGGCTCGGCCTGGGCCGGCACCGTGCACGACCACCTCGGTGGCCTCCCACCAGCGGTCGACCTCGCCGCGGAGATCTCCCTGGCTCAGCTCATCGCTGCCGGAAACGACCAGAACATCATCGCCAGCGCGCACGACCTCGCTGACGGCGGACTCATCCAGGCCCTCGCCGAGGCGGTGCTGCGCTTCGGCGTCGGTGCCCGCGTCTTCCTCGGGGAGCTGCTCGAGCGCGACGGCATCGACCTCACCACAGCCCTCTTCAGCGAGTCGACGGGTCGCGTGATCGTGTCGGTTCCCCGCGAGGATGATGTCAAGTTCCGTGGGCTGTGCGACGGTCGCGGTTACCCGGTCGTGCGCATCGGCGTGATGGATGCCGCATCCGACGCCCTCGAGGTGCAGGACGTCTTCACGCTGTCTCTCGACGAGCTCGGCGGCGCCCACCGCGGCACCCTGCCGGCCCAGTTCGGGGCGGTTGTCGGGGCCTAGACTGCGCGCTCGGCTCGCCTCGTCTCGACTCGGCTCGTCGGCGATGAGTGCTCAAAAACTGCTCTTCCCTCGCCCATTCCGCCACGGTTAGAGCACTTTGTGAGTTCTCAACAGAGCGGTTGACGGGGGTGCATCAGCGCGCGCGCGCGACGACGATGGCTGGATGCCGCGTCGAGTTCACCTTCCTCCGCCCCTTGCCATGGCACCTTTTCATGTCGCGGCCGCTGCGGCGAGCGGCATCGGGCCCGGTCGACTGCGCAGCTCCGACCTGACGAGACCGTTTCACGGGGTGCGTGCGGCCGCTGGCAGCGACGCTGACCATGTCGCTGCGTACGGCACGCGGATGCGCGCCTTCCAGTACTTCAGCCACTGGACCGCGGCGCAGCTGCACGGGTTGCCGGTTCCCGCCTATGGGGGCCCGCTGCACGTCACGTCCGTCGCGCCATCCAAGCCTCCACGGCTCCGCGGCGTGACGGGACACGTCTCTGCCGAGATCGCGACCACGACAGTGCGCGGCATGCGAGTTGCGACGCCCGTTGCCACATGGGTGTCGTTGGCAACGGAGTTGAGTGTTCGTGATTTGGTCGTTCTTGGTGATGCGCTCGTCAGGCGCCGACATCCAATCTCATCGATGGAGGAGCTTGCCGCGGCCGTCCGCGCCCACCGGGGGCGGCGCGGGGCGACGCGGCTTGTTGCCGCGTTTGCGCGCGTGAGGCCTCGAACGGACTCTGTCAGGGAAACCCTCCTTCGCCTCGACATCGTCGACTTCGGTTTGCCAGAGCCAGAGGTCAACGTCGAGATTCGCGACCCCCACGGTCGGCTCATCGCCATCGCCGACCTCGCCTATCGCACGTGGAAGGTGATCGCCGAGTATGACGGAGAGCAGCATCGCACGGACGACACGCAGTACTTCCGCGACGTCGACCGGCTCGATGATCTGGCAGAAGAGCGGTGGAGGGTGGTGCGCTTCAACAAGTCGCACGTTTCGCCTGCGCGCCTTGGCAAGCTCCGCCGTGCCCTCCTCGCCGCCGGCTGGCGCCCGTGAGAACCCAAAAGTTGCTCCACAGCACCCTCGCTGACCCCTGTTGGAGCACTTTTCGAGTTCTCACAAGGGAGTCACGCAGGGCAGCGGTCCACGGGCTACACCGCGAACCGCACGCCAGACCAGCGCTCGGCGAGCGCCCACACGGCCGAGCCGGCGTCGGCTGAGGCGCTCGACGAGACGGGAAGCTGCAGCACCGGGCGACCACGCGTGAGCTGCGCCGGGCCGACGAACTCGCCGCCGACGACCTCGGGGTCGAGCAGGGCACGCACGGCTGCCGCGGCGCCGCGATTCTTGCCCTGCGCGCCGACGCCGAAGGGAGAGGCCGCGACGCGGGCGAGGGTCGAGGGCTCCGAGATGCCGGGCCGGAACGGGCTGAGCGCGTCAACAGCGTATCCGGGGTGGGCGAGCACGGCCGAGGCACTCGTGCGCGCCGCCCGGGCTCGGCGGTCGAGCTCGAAGATGAACGCGTGGATGGCGTGCTTCGACTGCGCGTACGCCCGGAACTGCGAGTACCGAGTCCTGGTCTGCAGGTCCATCACGTCGAACGGCACGATGACCGTGCTGAGGCTGCCGAGCCCGACGACGCGGCCTCGAGTCGAGCGGGTGAGGGCGGGCCAAGCGGCAGCGGTGAGGGCGAAGTGCCCGATGAAGTTCGTGGCAAGAATGAGCTCGTTGCCATCCACCGATTCCTGTCGGTGCCGCGGGCCGATGGTCATGCCGGCGTTGAGCACGAGGCCGTCGATGCGGTCATAGGCGCGCAGGGCCGTTCCCGCGGTTCGCACCGACTCCATCGAGGCAAGGTCGAGGGGAAGCACATCGACGGATGCGCCTGGCACCTGGCCGCGGATCGACCCAGCAGCAACCATGGCCTTCGCCTTGTTGCGCGCCGCGAGCACCACGTGCGCGCCTGCTCCGGCGAGCTGCTCTGCGGTGAAGTATCCGATGCCGGCGTTGCCGCCCGTCACGACATACGTTCGCCCGCTCTGGTCAGGAAGCCTCGCCGGTGTCCAGGTCATGGTTCGAGCGTACGTGACGCTCGGGCGCTACTGCTGCGTCGGAATCGCACCCGTCGACGCGATCGACTGGTGGTGGTGGATGACCTCGGCGACGATGAAGTTCAAGAACTTCTCTGCGAAGGCCGGGTCGAGCTGGGCCTCCTCGGCGAGCGAGCGAAGGTGCGCGATCTGCACGCGCTCGCGCTCCGGATCGCTCGGCGGCATGCCGTTGGCCGCTTTGAGACGGCCGACGCGCTGGGTGAACTTGAAGCGCTCGGCCAGCATGTGCACGAGCGCCGCGTCGATGTTGTCGATGCTCAGCCGGAGGCTGGCGAGCTCTGTCGCTGCGGTGTCTTCTGCCATGCTCACGAGGATATCGCTGCCCGGCGCAACCGGATGCGTCGCTGTGCGAACAGGATGCCGACGAGCACGAGCGCAGCCCCCACCGGCTCGTTCCACGAGAGCACCTCGTGCAGCACGAGCACCCCGAGTGCGACACCGACCACGGGGGTTACATAGGTCACGGTGGATGCCGCGGTCGGCCCCCACGCGCGCAGCACGTTGATGTTCCAGATGTAGGCAACCCCGGTGCCGAGGATTCCGAGGGCCAGCAGTGACGCGACGATAGGCAGGTCGAGTGCGACGGGCGTCCACGCGATCACCGGGGTCAGCAGCAGCATGATGAAGCCCGCGATGCCGATGTTCAGAAAGGCGAAGGTGGCTCCCGGGATCGGCCGGTGGCTGAGGTGCTTGCGCACGTATCCGTAGCTGAAGCCGTAGCAGACCGCCGCGAGCAGGCAGGCGAGCTGGCCGGCGAGGTCACCCGTGAACGCCGAGTAGCGCCACGGCCCGATGATGGTGAGCACCCCGAAGATGCCGATCGCGATGCCGAACACCTGCCCGCCCGTGAGCTTCTCGACCCGGAAGGCGAGGGTCGCGAACAGAGCGGTCGTGATCGGGGTGACCGCGTTGTAGATGCTCGCGAGCCCAGAGGAGACGTACTGCTCCGCCCACGCGAAGGCGAGGTGGGGGATGATGCAGTTCGTCACAGCGATCACGAGGAAGTGCAGCCACACCGCCCGATCGCGCGGCAGCCGCTGGCGCATGACGAGCACGATGATGCCGAGGGTCAGACCGCCAAGCACGAGCCGCGCCCACGCCACCTGGTAGAACGAGACGCCCTCGAGCGTGAGCTTGATGAAGAGGAAGCTCGAGCCCCACACCACACCCATGCCGAGAAACTGCAGGGCGATCGAGAGGCGGCTCATCGCAGCCGGGCTTCGAGCCCCGCCTTCACCGCCGGCCACTCGTCGACGAGGATCGAGTAGATCGCGGTGTCGCGCCATGAGCCGTCGGCACGGCGCTGGTCGCGGCGCTCGATGCCCTCGAACTGTGCGCCGAGCTTGAGGATCGCCGCTCTCGACCGCGCGTTGAGTGCATCGGCCTGCAGCTTGATCCGGCCAAAGCCGTGGTCGAAGGCGTGCCCAAGCATGAGGAGCTTCGCCTCCGGGTTGACCACGCCGCCCCAGACGCTGTGGGAGTAGGCCGTCCAGCCGATGTGGGCGTGCTCGCGAATCTCGTCGAAGTCGCCGAGCGTGCTCGTACCGACGAGGGTTCCGTCGAGCTGTCGCACGGCGAAGACCCGACCCGTGTCGAAGGGGAAGTAGTTGGCGGCGAAGGCCGCGAACTGCTCGACCGTCGGCGTGAAGCCGGCGGGGCCCCCACCCCATCCCCCCGCGAAGGTCTCTGGCGCGCCGATCGCGGCGAACAGCTCGGGCAGGTCATCGCGCGACAGTGGTTCGAGGCGGATGAAGCGGCCCTCTAGCGTGGTGGGCTGCGGCGTAGTTGCTGGCACGGCATCCATCCTGTCAGCGTCGCCCGACGCCCAGCGAAGGCCAATCGTGCGCGACTGGTTCTGTGCCGCAGCTCCAGCTGCGGCCCCAGCGCCCCAGTTGTAGCGTGCGGTTCGAGCCCGTAGCTGGAGCCGCGGGAAGAGAAGGGGCTAGTCGATGAGGTCGTGGCGCACGACGATCGCGTCGCGGCCGGGGCCGACACCGATCGCCGAGATGCGGGCGCCGGAGATCTTCTCGACCGCGAGCACGTAGTCCTGTGCCGTCTGGGGGAGGTCCTCGAAGCGACGGACGCCGGTGATGTCCTCCTGCCAGCCCGGGAACTCCTCGTAGATGGGCACGGCGTGGTGGAAGTCGGACTGCGAGACCGGAACCTCCTCGACCCGCACGCCATCGACCTCGTAGGCGACGCAGACCGGGATGGTGTCGAGCCCCGTGAGCACGTCGAGCTTGGTCATGACGAAGTCGGTGACCCCGTTGATGCGTGCGGAGTAGCGCGCGATCGGGGCGTCGTACCAGCCCGTGCGACGCGGGCGGCCGGTGGTCGTTCCGAACTCGAAGCCGCCAGCTCGCAACCACTCGCCGGCCTCAGCGGTGTACTGCCAGTCGCCCTCTCGGGCGAGCAGTTCCGTGGGGAACGGCCCGGCGCCGACGCGGGTCGTGTAGGCCTTGACGATTCCGATGATGCGCTCGAGGCGGTTGGGCCCGACGCCGGATCCGGTGGCGGCGCCGCCAGACGTGGAGTTGGACGAGGTGACGAAGGGGTAGGTGCCGTGGTCGACATCCAGCATCGTCGCCTGGCCGCCCTCGAACAGCACCGTCTTGCCAGCGTCGAGCGCGTCGTTGAGCACGAGCGCGGTATCGGCGACGAGCGGGCGGAGGCGGTCGGCGTAGCCGAGCAGCTCTGTGACGATCTCCTCGACCGCGATCGCGCGGCGGTTGTAGATCTTCACCAGCAGGTGGTTCTTCTGGTGCAGCGCACCCTCGACCTTCTGGCGGAGGATGTTCTCGTCGAAGATGTCTTGGATGCGGATGCCGACGCGGTTGATCTTGTCGGCGTACGCCGGGCCGATGCCTCGGCCGGTCGTGCCGATCTGCCGCTTGCCGAGGAAGCGCTCCGTCACCTTGTCCATGGTGCGGTGGTACTGCGTGATGACGTGCGCGTTGGCGCTCACGAGCAGCCTCGAGACGTCGACGCCACGCGCGATGAGCGCGTCGAGCTCGTGGAAGAGCACCTCGATGTCAATGACGACGCCGTTGGAGATGACAGGGATGACACCCTCGGTCAGAATGCCCGACGGCAGCAGGTGCAGCGCGTACTTCTGGTCGCCGATGACGACGGTGTGGCCGGCGTTGTTGCCGCCGTTGAACTTGACCACGTAGTCGATGCGACTGCCGAGCAGGTCTGTCGCCTTGCCCTTGCCCTCATCGCCCCACTGGGCGCCGATGATCACGATCGCTGGCATAGCGAAGCCTCTCGTTGGAACGGGATTACACCCCAGTCTATCGACCGGTGACTGGGGGTTTCCCTCCTCGAAATGGGGTGTCTGCCCCGGTGTGTCGGGCACGGGCATCCATTAGCCTCGCTACAACGATTACCGACACCCGAGAGAGGCCTGATCATGACGGCACCGGCTGCCATCGACGTGCCGCGCCCGGCACCGTCGAGGGATGCCGCCGTCGACCTCGTCAAGGCCTTCTGCCTGATGGTTGTCGTTGTTCTCCATGTGCTCATGGCCGGAGTCGTCGTCGGCCCCAATGGGCTCACGCTCACCAACGCCCTCGCCGGCAACCCCGTCTTCGCCTGGTCGACCTGGGGCGTGCAGGTCATGCCGCTGTTCTTCCTGCTCGGAGGCTTCTCCAGCATCACGGAGTGGCGTCACATGCGGGCCGCCGGGGCAACCGACGCCGACTACGTGCGCAAGCGCGTCAACCGGCTGGCGCGGCCGGCCGTGCTGCCGATCGCGCTCGTCGGCGCCGTGCTCACCGCACTCGCGTTGGCCGGGGTTCCGGCCGACCAGCTCAAAGAGGCCGGCTTCCGGATCGGCCAGCCGCTGTGGTTCCTCGCCGTCTACATCGGATGCTGCGCCTTCGTTCCCCTGATGGCCCGCCTGCACGAGAAGGCCCGCATCACCACCCTCGCCACGTTGCTCGGAGCTGCACTCGCCATCGACACGGTCTCTGTCACCTTCCACCTTCCCGGGGTCAGCGCCCTCAACTTCCTCTTCGTCTGGCTCTTCATCCAGCAGCTCGGCTTCTGGGCTGCCGACGGCTTCTTCTCCCGCCTGCCACGACTCGCGCTGCTTGGCGGCACTCTCGCGTCGTTCGGCACGCTCGTCTTCCTGACGCTCGTGGTTGGCTACTCGACCGATATGTACGTCAACCTCAACCCGCCGACCGCGTGCATCCTCGTGCTCGGCATCGGGCAGATCTTCCTGTTCAGCTTCGCCCGGCCGGTGCTCGACCGGCTGGCGACGGCACGGGTCATGGTCGCCGCGAACGCCATCAACCGCAACTCGATGACCATCTACCTATGGCACGTGCCGGTCGTCGTCATCGTCTCTCTCTCGATGATCGGCGCCCACATGGAGATGCCAGAGCCGCTGAGCCGCAGCTGGTGGGAGACAAGGCCGATGTTCCTCGTCTTCACGATTGTGCTGCTTGTTCCGCTGGTCGTCGCCTTCGCGCGGTGGGAGCGAACGCAGCTGCGCCTCACCCAGACGAGGACACCGGCTGCTATCGCGGCGCTCAAGGTTGTGTTCGCGGTGACCGGAGTGGGCATCATCCTCGTGGTCGGCTTCACCCCGGTCGTGAGCTGGGCGGTCGGTCTCGCGCTTCTCCTGCTCGCGGTGTGGCTCGGCCCACCCCCGATCCGACTCCTGCGGCCACGGAAGCAGCAGACGCTCGATTGAGACGCGACAGGTCGTAGGTGATGTTTGATCTGTTCGTCACTCCAGGCGCAGCATCCCTGACGTGATTGGAACCGCCCGTGAAGCGACGGATGGCCGTAACAGCGGCGCTGGCAGCTGCCCTCCTCCTGGCGGCACCCGCAACCGCGGCCCACAGCCGCGCCCGCACTCACCCCGACCCTTGGCGGCTACGTCGCAGCCGGCGCAACCGCACCGTTCAGCTTCGACCTCGCTGATGTGACGTGGAGCAGCGCGATCGTGCGGGTCGAACTCGCCGAGGGCACCATGTCGGTCGACACCACGGGGCTCGCCCTCACCCTGCAGCCGGGCTCACCCAGCTTCACCGGTGTCTCCGATATCACCTTCACGGGCTCGCTCGCCGATGTCACCACCGCCCTCGCCGACCGCCTCACCTGGACGGCACCGGCGACCCCCGCCGAGTCCTACCTCCGTCTCACGATCAGCGTCGACTCCTGGGTCGACGGGCTCGCCCTCAACCCCGCCAACGGCCACCTCTACCAGCTCTCTGTCGGGGCTCTCACCTGGGAGCAGGCGCGGGATGCGTCAGCTCTGCTCGTGCACGATGGCGCACAGGGCTACCTCGCCACTGTCGTTTCGGCGAGCGAGGACTCCTTCGTCAACACCGCGATCGGCGGCACGACCGCCTACATCGCCGCCACGACGGAGATCGCCTACGTCAACCCATACCGCGCTCCTGCCGTGCAGTTCGCGAGCAACTCGGCCATCGCCGGCAACCCTCACTGGGGTGCTGGCCCGGAAGCCGGGCTGCAGGCACCGTACGTGCCGTGGTTCCCCGGTGAGCCGAACGGCACCGCGACCGACCGCTGCATCCTGGTCAACTGGGTCGGCCCGGGGCTCGGCTGGAACGACAGTCCGTGCTCCGCCAGCTACCGCTACGTCACCGAGTTCGGCGGCATCACCGCTGGCGTCGCAGCCCTGGCGTTCGACAACCTGAACGATCCCGGCCCAGCACGCGCCGCAGCACAGCTGCCGGCGGCTGGCCTCGACTCGGCTCCGGTCGCCTTCGCTGGCGCGCTCGCCCTGCTTGCCGGTGCCGCCATCGTGCTGCGTCGCCGGGCGCGAATCAGCGCGCGCTAGAACTTCACGTGCTGGGTGACCCAGCAGTGCATCGCAACGGCCGCCGCGGCTGAGGCGTTGATGCTGCGGGTGCTGCCGAACTGCGAGATCTCGACGACGGCATCCGCTGCCAGAATCGCCTCGTCAGAGAGCCCGGGGCCCTCCTGGCCGAAGAGCAGGATGCAGCGCTCCGGCAGCGTGAACGTCTCGATGATCACCGAGCCTGGCACGTTGTCGATCGCGATGATCGGTAGGTCGTTGGCCCGCGCCCAGACGACGAGGTCGGCGACGGTCTCGTGGTGCAGCACGTGCTGGTAGCGGTCGGTGACCATTGCGCCGCGCTTGTTCCAGCGCCGACGCCCGACAATGTGAACGGTGTCGGCGGCGAACGCGTTCGCGCTGCGCACGATGGATCCGATGTTCATGTCGTGCTGCCAGTTCTCGATGGCGACATGGAATGGATGCCGGGTCGAGTCGAGGTCTGCCCTGATCGCCTCGATACTCCAGTAGCGGTACCGGTCGACCACGTTGCGGGAGTCGCCGCGCTCGAGCAGCTCAGGGTCGTAGCGCGCATCGGTCGGCCACTCGCCCTGCCAGGGACCGACCCCGTTGGTGCTCAGCTCGACGCTGGGGTTCGGCTGCTCGCTCACGCGTCGAGGCTAGCCCACCACCGCGTCATGCTCGATCTGTTAACCTCTGCACATGACCGCCGCCTGGACCCCTGACGGCCCCGACACGGTCGTCGCCGGCGACAACCTGCCCGTGCTCGCCGCCCTGCCAGACGAGAGCTTTCGCCTCATCTACATCGATCCGCCGTTCAACACGGGTCGGCCCCAGTCGCGGCAGACGATCACGACCAAGCGAGCGGAGGGCGGATCGCGCACCGGCTTCAAGGGCCGCAGCTACGAGTCGATCAAGGGAACCCTGTACTCCTACGACGACCACTTCGCCGACTACTGGGAGTTTCTCGAGCCACGGCTCATCGAGGCATGGCGACTGCTCGACGACCGCGGCACGCTCTACCTCCACCTCGACTTCCGCGAGGTGCACTACGCCAAAGTCGTGCTCGACGCGCTCTTCGGGCGCGAGTGCTTCCTCAACGAGATCATCTGGGCCTACGACTACGGCGCCCGCGCCACGAAGAAATGGCCGGCCAAGCACGACACGATCCTCGTCTACGTGAAGAACCCTGCGACCTACTTCTTCGACAACGCCGCCGTCGACCGCGAGCCGTACATGGCGCCCGGGCTCGTCACCCCAGAGAAGGCAGAGCGCGGCAAGCTGCCGACCGACGTCTGGTGGCACACGATCGTCTCGCCGACCGGCAAGGAGAAGACCGGATACGCGACGCAGAAGCCCGAGGGCGTGCTGCGCCGCATCGTGCAGGCCTCGAGCGCAGAGGGAGACTGGGTGCTCGACTTCTTCGCGGGCAGCGGCACGACCGGGGCGGTTGCGGCGGCACTGAAACGACGCTTCGTGCTGGTGGAGCAGAACCCGGATGCGATCGCCATCATCCAGCGACGTCTGCCGGAAGGCACCAGCTTCGTTACCATTGCCCCATGAGCGACCGCGGCGAGATCGAGTGCTGGCTGACAGACATGGACGGCGTGCTCGTGCACGAGAACAGCCCCGTCCCCGGGGCAGCAGAGCTGTTGCAGCAGTGGCGCGACCAGGGCAACCCATACCTCGTGCTCACGAACAACTCGATCTTCACCCCGCGCGACCTCAGCGCCCGCCTCAAGGCGAGCGGCCTGCACGTGCCGGAGGACTCGATCTGGACGAGCGCTCTCGCCACCGCCGACTTCCTCAAGTCGCAGATGCCGGGCGGCTCTGCCTTCGTCATCGGCGAGGCCGGTATCACGACCGCATTGCACGAGGCCGGCTTCATCATGACCGAGTCGAGCCCCGACTACGTCGTGATCGGCGAGACCCGCAACTACTCCTTCGAGGCGATCACGAAGGCGATCCGTCTCATCGGCGACGGCTCGCGCTTCATCGTCACCAACCCCGATGCCACCGGCCCGAGCGCTGAGGGGCCGATGCCGGCCACGGGTGCCGTCGCCGCCCTCATCACCAAGGCGACGGGCAAAGAGCCATACGTCGTCGGCAAGCCCAACCCGATGATGTTCCGCTCTGCCATGAACAAGATCGGCGCGCACTCAGAGAACACCGGCATGATCGGCGATCGCATGGACACCGACATCGTCGCCGGCATCGAGGCGGGGCTGCACACCATCCTCGTGCTCACCGGCATCAGCGACCAGGCCGAGATCGACCGCTACCCGTTCCGCCCCGACGAGATCCTCGACTCCGTGGCCGACCTCGTCTTGTCAGAGCCGCGCGAGACCGAGCTCTAGCTCCTACGGGTCGTTGCCGGGGATGCTCGCCACTGGCGCCGCATCGGCAACCGGCACGTTCGCGAGGCTCACGGCGAGGGGCTCACCCGTCGACCGCGTGAGGAAGCAGAAGTACTCGCGCTCGCCCGCATCCCACTGCTCCGCCGTCGCAGGGTAGCTCGCTGAGACCGCGATATCGCTCAGCGCACCAGCAGCCGCGTAGTTGACGCTGGTGGGCGAGGTGCACAGCAGGTTGATGCGGGCCTGCAGCTCGATCGACTCCGGGTACGGTGCGAACGCCTCGTCGCCGAAGATGCCGCGGGAGACGAGCTGGGCGGTGTGCGGCGTGGTGCAGTCGACGACCGTGAACTCCTCTGCCCACGCGTCGGTGAACGGCTCGATGCACTCGGTGCCGAGCAGCTCGTTCCACGCGTAGGTGCCGGGGGCGACCGGGCCGACCGGGGGTGGCGCGGCGACGGGGTCTGCTGTCTTCTCCACCTCGACCGGCTTGGCATCTGGCTTCGGGATGATGCCGGGCGTCTTCGTTCCGAGCAGGAACACACCGACGAGCGCGAGCACCACGACGAGCGCGCCGGCGACGATGGCGAGCAGCTTCTGGGTGCGTCCCATGGGCTCGCGCGGTTCGCGCGGACGCCCGGAGGCGAGAGCACTGACGCCCTCGATCGGCAGCACGGAGTCGTCATACTCCTTGAACTGGCTCTCGCCGAACAGTGAGTCGATGGCCGAGGCGGGCTGGGGTGGCCGGAGCCCCTCATCGCGCAGCTCTGGCAGCCCGACAGGCGCCCCACCGAGAACCTCGGCTGCACCGCTGATCGAGGCGTCGAAGGCGTATGGCTGAGTCTGCTGGTCGTAGCTGGATGCCGCCGGCGGCACCACGGGAGACGCCGGCGTGCGGAAGTCGTAGGCCTGGGTCGGCTGATCCCAGGCGGCGGGAGGCGGAGGCGCGGCGGGGGTTGGCGGTGTGACTGGCGGTGGAGGCGCCGCCTGGGTTGGCGGGCTCGCGGGTGGCGGAGCCGGGGTGAACGGCGATGCGGGCGGCGGAGCCGCGGGGTACTTGGTCGCGGGAGCGGGCGGGGGCGGCTGCTGCTGCGTCAGCGGGGCAGCGGGCTCCTCCGGATCCGGCGTGGCGCCGATACCCCAGTTGAAGCCCGGCGGGGGATTGCGATCAGACACTATTCCAACCCGAGGTCGGCAAGGCCGATCGCCGAGAGGTAGGGGTATCCCGCTGCCTCGATGATCTCCTTTGCACCGGTGTTGCGGTCGACCACGACGGCGACGGCGGCGATGATCGCGCCGACCTTGAGCAGCGCCTCGATGGCGGCGAGGGGTGATCCGCCCGTGGTCGAGGTGTCTTCCAGCACGATGACGCGCTTGCCCTCGAGGTCGGGGCCCTCGACCTGGCGGCCGCGGCCGTGGTCCTTCGGCTCCTTGCGGACGACGAAGGCGTCGTAGCTGCGGCCCATGGCCACGCCCTGGTGCAGCACGGCCGCAGCGATCGGGTCGGCGCCCATGGTGAGGCCGCCGACGGCAGCGACGTCATCGACATCCTTGATCAGGTCGACCATGACCTGGCCGATGAGAGGCGCGACCCGGTGGTCGAGGCTCACCCGGCGAAGGTCGACGTAGTACGTCGCCTTCTTGCCGCTCGTGAGCGTGAAGTCGCCATGGAAGACAGCGTCTGCCTTGATGTAGTCGATGAGCTGCTGCTTGCTGGCGTCGGTCACGCGGTAAATCCTACCGATCGACGGGTACCGTAGCCTCATGCGCGTAGCGACCTGGAACGTCAACTCGATCAGGGCGAGAGCCGGTCGCGTGCTCGACTGGCTCGTGCGAGAAGACGTCGACGTTCTCGCGATGCAGGAGATCAAGTGCAAGCCGGAGCAGTTTCCCTCCGATCTCTTCGAGGAGGCCGGCTACGAGGTCATCGCCCACGGCCTCAACCAGTGGAACGGCGTCGCATTCGCAAGCCGCCTCGGCATGACCGACGTCGAGACGAGCTTCGCCGGCCAGCCCGGGTTTCTCAAAGGAGCAGAGGGGCCAGACCAGCCGCTGGAGGCGCGCGCGCTCGGGGTGACGGTCGACGGCATCCGGCTCTGGTCGCTGTACATTCCCAACGGCCGCGCCCTCGACGACCCGCACCTGCTCTACAAGCTCGACTGGCTCGGGCGGCTGCGCGACTCGACCGCGGCGTTCATCGACGCCAACCCCACGATTCCCGTGGCGATCATGGGCGACTTCAACGTCATCCCGCTCGATTCTGACAACGGAGACCCGGATATCGTGGTCGGCCAGTCGACACACGTGTCACCGGAGGAGCGCGCGGCCTTCGCCTCCTTCGAGGCCGCCGGCCTGCACGACGTGGTGCGACCGCTCGTTCCGGAGGGCTACACGTACTGGGACTACAAGCGGCTGAAGTTCCCCCGCAATGAGGGAATCCGCATCGACTTCATTCTCGGCAGCCAGTCGTTCGCCGACCTCGTGACAGCAGCGAGCATCCACCGTGAGGAGCGCAAGGGCGACGCCCCCAGCGATCACGTGCCGGTGCTGGTCGAGCTCGACGTCGAGTCGGAGGACTCCGGCGACAACTGGTGGTCATAGCGCGCTGAAGCCTTAAGCAGAGGCGCTAGCTCGTCGAGCATCACGAGGGCGCCAGCAGCAGGGCGATGACGAAGAGCACCGGAACGCAGAGCACGGTCGTGAGCAGCACGGTGTCGCGGGCGATGATCATGCCCCGCTCATAGCGCTGGGCGTAGTTGAACACGTTCTGTGCCGTCGGCAGAGCCGCGAGCACCACGAGGCCGAAGAGGTCGTGCCCGTCGAGGCCGAACACGAACCGCGCGAGCAGCCACGCGACCACCGGCATGACCACCAGCTTGAGCGCGGTGGCGAGCAGGATGTCGCGGCGCCCGCTGCCGGGAGCGAGTAGTCGAGAGGCACTCAGCGACATCCCGAACGAGATCAGCACGACGGGAACGGCCGCCGCCCCGATGAGGGCGAACGGCTCGAGAACCACCTCTGGCAGCTCGACGCCCGTGACGGCAACGAGAGCGCCGAGCAGCGAGCCCACGATGAGCGGGTTGCGCACGATGCCGAGCAGCACGAGCCGCACCGAGACGTGGCCGCGAGTCGAGGCATCGAGGATCGCGAGGGCCACGGGTGCGAACAGCAGCAGCTGCACGAGGATGACCGGCGCGCTGAAGCTCGCGTCGCCGAGCACGTAGGCCGCGACAGGGATGCCGATGTTGTTCGCGTTGACGTAGCCGGATCCCAGCGACCCGATCACGGTCTCGGGCACCGCCCGACGGAACACCAGCAGAGCGACGGTGGCGAACAGGGCGAAGCACGTGACGGCCGCGAGCGCGGAGACCGAGAGTCGGGAGGAGAACAGCTCGTGCACGTCGGCCCTCGCGAGCACCGTGAACAGCAGGCACGGCGCCAGCACGTAGAAGACAAGGCGGCTGAGCACATACTGCGCGTGGTCGCCGAGCAGTCGGAGGCGGCCGGCGACGAAGCCGACGAGGATGACGACCCCGATGACCGCGAACCCCGATAGCACTCCAAGCACGTTCTATTGTCGCCCGAGTCTGTACCCCGCGCCCCCGACGTGGGGCGTGACATTGTGTTGTATACCCCCTCGTCGTCCTGCTAAATTCGTCGTAGAGACACTGACTTGTCACCGCGTTGCTCGCGTTACCCCGAATAGCCGAGTGCTTTACCCAGCGCCGAGTGGCACACCCAAAGAAAACGACACGCACCACTCCTACCCGAATTTGAGTGGTGCGTCGTCGTTTAACCGCTGGTGCAACTTAACTGCGCGCAATCCTCCTCATGCGCACGTTCCTGTAGGTCACTCACAACCACGCGCCGCGATCCTGCGAATACCGTTGACTGAGTACGCCTAGTCACGGGATCGGAGGTAAGCCATGTCCACGCAGTCGATAGTCGGTGAACCCGAGGTCCTCGAAGACGTATGGGCGGGGCTCAAAGCTGCCGTCTCCGCGATCCAGCCAATGCAGGCGCAGGACGGCAGCATCCCGGATGCCGCCAACCACGAGAGCGCGCGTGATCTGGTTGCGACAATCGCGTCCTCGATGCTCGCACTGCGCTCGGCGCTGCCGCACGATGACGCCTACCTCGAGGCTTCGGCTCGCGACTTCGAGCGCTGGGCCGCAGCGGGATTCGGCGTGCCCGACTTTCTCGACTCGCTGACCGCGTTCCAGCCACAGCTCGACCGGGTCGACGGCCTCCGTCACGTCGTCGTCTTTCCGATGTACACCCAGAACGGCTCCACCGACCGGCTAGTCGAGGCCGTCTTCATCGAGGTGCTCTGGCCGGAGTTCGTGGCCGCGCTCGAGGCAGGCGACTACTCGAACAAGCTGTTCGTTCCCATCCGGTTCATCGACTTCACCGCGGGCTACGACACCAACTCCGCGGTGCTGTTTCCTGAGACGGTGGCGATGCGCAGCATCCCGACCTTCACCTGGGGAGCCATCTTCGCCGACCGGGAGGCCGCGCGGTTCCGCCGGGTAATCGGGGAGGCCGCCGAGATCACGAAGCTCGAGCTGCCGGAGGGCCTTGCGCGGCTGCTGGGCGACCAGCGCCTGGCGGAGGAGACCTTCGTCATGTGGGATCTCATCCACGACCGCACCCACATGCGCGGCGACCTGCCCTTCGACCCGTTCATGATCAAGCAGCGCATGCCGTACTTCCTCTACTCGCTCGAGGAGCTGCGGTGCGACCTGACCGCCTTCCGCGAGGCGGTTCGGCTCGAACGCGCAGACGACACGGATGCCGTGACCCGCGACCGCGCGAAGCTGGTGCAGTACGCCGTCATCTTCGATCGCATCTTCCGCTTCGCGATCACGGGATCCCGCGTGCGCAACTACGACGGTCTCGGCGGGCAGCTGCTCTTCGCGTGGATGCACCAGCACCACGTGCTGCACTGGACCGACACGAAGCTCGCCTTCGACTGGGACGAGGTGGCCGATGTCGTCATCGCCCTCGGCCACGAGATCGAGGAGCTCTACTGGAAGTCGATCGACCGCCCGAAGGTCGCCCACTGGCTCGCGGCCTACGACATGGTTGCAACCACCCTCACGCCGCATCCTGCCTCGAACTGGGTGCGGCGTGAGATCCCCCTCGACGGACCGCCGAAGGGATACACCGACGCCGTTCTCGACGACGAGTTTCCCCTCTCGATGTTCTACGAGGCCCTCTCGAAGAAGATGAGCGACGTGATCGAGTCGACGAAGGGCATCACGGCCACCTCCCCCGCGTGACGGATGTGACGGCCGACGCGCGCCAGTAGCGTTGTGACCCATGGAGACCTGGGTCAGACCGCGCCCTGGCCGCGTCGGCTACCGCCGTGATGCGGTGCTCGCGTTCGTCATCGCCGTCAGCGGTGGACTCACCGCCGCCCTCTACAGCCGCATCGGCATCTTTCCAGAGCCCGCCCCGGTCTGGCTCACCGTGGTCGTGGTGATCGGGTACTCCGCTCCGCTCGCCTTTCGCCGCCGCTTCCCCGCCGTTGCGGCCGTTGCCGTTGCCGTCGCGTTCTTCGTCGGCGGCCAGTTCAACGTGCCAGAGGCACTGGTCACCAACATCGCCCTGTTCATCGCGATCTACTCGCTCGGCGCCTGGGGCCAGAGCCGTCAGATGGCCAACGTCGTTCGCGCCGTCATCACGGTCGGCATGTTCGTCTGGATCTTCGTCAATCTCGTGGTCACCGTCTTCAATCCAGAGCTCATGCCGAACTTCTCGCGGTCTGGTGTCTTCTCCGAGCTCGCCGCCTGGTCGGTCGTGCAGGTGGCGACCAACCTGCTGTACTTCATCGGAGCGTGGGCGTTCGGCAACGCGATGTGGGCCTCGGCCCGCCAGCGCGCACTGCTCGAGTCGCAGGCGGAGGAGCTGCGGTCTGAGCGCGAGCTCAGTGCCGCACAGGCGGTTGCCCTCGACCGCGTGCGCATCGCTCGGGAGCTGCACGACGTCGTCGCCCACCACGTCTCGGTGATGGGAGTGCAGGCCGGTGCAGCACGACGGGTCGTCGCGAGTGATCCCGGGCAGGCGACCGCCTCGCTCGAGGTCATCGAGCAGAGCGCCCGCAGCGCCGTCGCAGAGCTGCACCACCTGCTGACGACGCTGCGCGACGAGGAGGCAGACCCGGCATCGTCGAGCGCGAGCACCCGGGGTGTCGCACAGCTGCCAGACCTCGTGGCCGCCGCGGGTGTCGAGGTGACCCTGCGGGTGATCGGCGAGCCGCGGCCTCTCACTGCCCTTGTGGGCTTCACGCTCTACCGCGTCGCGCAGGAGTCGCTGACCAACGTTCGCAAGCACGCCGGAGCAGGAGCGACCGCCGACGTGCGACTGCGCTACGAGGCGGACGCCGTCGAGCTCGAGGTGACCGACACCGGTGTGCAGCGTCGCCTCAGCCGCCGCAGCACCGGACTCGGCCAGCTCGGCATGCAGGAGCGCATCGACGCGGTCGGCGGCAGCATCCAGTTCGGCCGGCGCGACCGCGGCGGCTATCTCGTGCGGGCGACGATTCCGACGGGCGAGGTATGATCCGGGTTCTGCTGGTCGACGACCAGGAACTGGTGCGCACGGGCCTGCGCATCATCCTGCAGAGCGAGCCGGGCATCGAGGTCGTCGGCGAGGCGGCGACCGGCGCGACGGCCGTCGACCTGGCGCGGCAGCTGCATCCGGATGTCGTCTGCATGGACGTGCAGATGCCAGACATGGACGGCATCACGGCAACCCGGATGCTGATCGCCGACGACGCGGTCTCCGCCGGCATCCTGATTCTCACCACCTTCAACCGCGACGACTACCTCTTCGACGCGCTGCAGGCCGGCGCGAGCGGATTCGTTCTCAAGACCGCGACGCCGGAGCAGCTCGTCGAGGCCGTGCAGGTCGTGGCGCGCGGCGACGCGCTGCTCTCGCCCGACGTGACGCGCAGCGTGATCCAGCAGTTCGCCCGGCCGATGCCGACCCAGCCCATCCCGCTCGCCGTCGGGCTCACCGATCGCGAGAAGGACGTGCTGCGGCTCATCGCCCGCGGCTATGCCAATGCCGAGATCGCCGCAGAGCTCTACGTGGGCGAGGCAACGGTGAAGACCCACGTGTCGAACCTGTTCGCCAAGCTCGGTGTGCGCGATCGGGTGCAGGCCGTCGTGTTCGCCTACGAGAACGGCTTCGCGGTTCCGGGCGGCTCTCCTCCTTAAGGGGGAGCGCTCAGACACTCGCCAGGGGGAAGTGCGGGACTACCCGCGCCGCGTAGCGTCGAGATCATGAACGCACTCCTCGAGCTCCACTCCGTGACTCGCTCCTACGGCAGCCGCGCCGTGCTGAAGGATGTCTCCTTCGGCGTGCGCGGCGGCCGCATCACCGGCTTCGTCGGCAGCAACGGCGCCGGCAAGACGACGACGATGCGCATCATCCTCGGGGTGCTCAGCCCCGACAGCGGATCGGTCACCCTCGATGGCGAGCCGCTCTCAACCGCTACCCGCCGCCGCTTCGGCTACATGCCGGAGGAGCGCGGGCTGTACCCGAAGATGAGGCTCGCAGAGCAGCTCGTCTACCTCGGCCGCCTGCACGGCATGTCGCCGTCGCAGGCGAAGCAGAGCACCGACGGCCTGCTCGAGCGGCTCACCCTCACCGAGCGCGCCGACGACCTCGTCGAGTCGCTGTCGCTCGGCAACCAGCAGCGCGCCCAGATCGCCGCGGCCCTCGTGCACGAGCCGGAGGTGCTCGTGCTCGACGAGCCGTTCTCCGGACTCGACCCCATCGCCGTCGAGTCGGTGCTCGCCGTGCTCAAGGACCGCGCGGCGGCCGGCGTTCCCGTGCTGTTCTCCTCGCACCAGCTCGACATCGTCGAGCGCCTCTGCGACGACCTCGTCGTGCTGGCCGACGGCGGTATCCGGGCAAGCGGATCCCGCGAGTCGCTGCGCGCGGAGCACTCCTCCGACCGATTCGAGCTGCAGGTCACCGGCGACCTCGGATGGCTGCGCGCGGAGTCCGGTGTTGAGGTGCTCGAGTTCGACGGCGGGTACGCCGTGTTCGAGGCATCGCCCGATGTCGCCCAGCGGGTGCTCACGACTGCCCTCGCCGCATCCGCGGTTCTCCGCTTCGCCCCGAAGCACCCATCGCTCGCCCAGATCTTCAAGGAGGTCATCCAGTGACCGTGTTCTCGCCACCGACCGCTCTCTCCACCACCCGCCTCATCGCTGAGCGGGAGATTCGCATGCGGCTGCGCAGCAAGGCATTCGTCATCTCGACGGCGATCCTGCTGCTGGCCGTGCTCGGCTCGATCGTCATCAGCAGCATCGTCTCCAGCAACGCCGAACCCGACCGGGTTGCGGCCGTCGGCAGTGCCATCGCGCCGCTGGATTCGACACAGCAGTTCGACGTCGTCGAGGCCGATGACCGCGCCGAGGCAGAGCAGCTCGTGCGCGACGGCGACGTGCGAGCCGCCGTGGTGGCTGACGACTCGTCGCCGACCGGCCTGGCAGTCATCGCGCTCGACGACTCCCCCGGCAGCGTCATCACCGCGCTGAGCGTGTCACCGAGCCTCGAGCTGCTCGAGCCGTCAGACCAGAACCCCTTCCTCATCTACCTCGTCTCGCTGGCCTTCGGCGTCGCCTTCTTCATGTCGGCGATCACGTTCGGCCAGATCATCGCGCAGAGCGTCGTCGAGGAGAAGCAGACCCGCATCGTCGAGATCCTCATGGCGACCGTGCCGGTGCGACTGCTGCTGGCCGGGAAGATCATCGGCAACAGCCTCCTCGCCTTCGGGCAGATCGCGGGCATCGCGCTGGTCGCCGGCATCGCGCTTCTCGCGACAGGACAGGACATCCTGCTCGCCGATGTCGGCCCGTCGCTCGTCTGGTTCGTGATCTTCTTCGCCGCCGGCTTCGTGATGCTCGCCTCGCTCTACTCTGCGGCGGCCGCTCTCGTGAGCCGCACCGAGGATCTCGGCTCCGCGCTCACCCCGGTGACAATGCTCGTGATGATTCCCTACTTCGCCGTCATCTTCTTCAACGACAACGAGCTCGTCATCACGATCATGTCGTACGTGCCGTTCGCGGCACCGGTCGGGATGCCGATGCGGGTCTTCCTCGGAACCGCCGCCTGGTGGGAGCCGCTGCTCTCCCTCGCGATCCTGCTGGCGACCACCGCCGTCACGATCGCGATCGGATCCCGCGTCTACGCGAACGGCCTGCTGCGCATGGGCGGCCGGGTGAAGCTGGCGGAGGCGCTGAAGGGGTAGTTCCGCCGTTTCAGAAGTGTGCCCCGCACCGCCGCGCCGCAAGCACGAGCAGTGAGCGCGCCACCGAGATGAGCTCTGCGATCTCGACCTGCTCGCGCGGGGCGTGGGCGAAGCGAACGTCTCCGGGCCCGTAGTGCAGGGTCGGGATTCCGCCGAGCCCGTTGTAGAGCCGCAGGTCGCTGCCGTACGGGGCGGCGCTCCGGGAGGGTGCCGCCCCGCCGAACGCGGTGACGGCGGCAGCGACCTCGTCGATGAACGGGTGCTCCTCTGCGATACGACCGCTGGCGAACTGGCCGCCGGGCCAGGTCACCACCGCAGGGTTGTCGCGCAGCCACGGGTCGCGGGCGCAGGCATCGGCGACCGTTCGCTCGAAGGCGGCACGGGCATCCGACACGTCTTCGCCGAGCTGCACGCCGAGGCGCCCCTCCGCTGTCAGCAGGTCTGGCACGCTGCTCGCCCAGTCGCCGGCTCGAACCCGGCCGACCGAGATCGGGTAGGGCAGGGTCGTATCGAGGAAGAGCGCGTTGCCGGCCGCGTTGCGCTCCCGCTCGAGCTGCTGGATCGCCGTGTACAGGGGAAGGAAGGCATCGAGCGCGTTGACCCCCTCGAGCCGGGTCGAGCCGTGCGCGGCACGACCGGGCACGGCGATCTCGAAGGTGAGGGCGCCGGCGTTGGCGACCATGATGCGACCGCTCGTCGGTTCCGTGAGCACCGCGGCGTCGGCGGTGTGGCCGCGCAGCAGGGTGGCGAAGGCGCCGAGCCCGCCATCCTCCTCGCTGACGACGGAATGGATGCCGAACGCGCGTTCCAAGACCACCCCAGAGCTGGCGAGCGCGCGGGCAACCGCCATGTTGGCCGCAAGCCCCGCCTTCATGTCGCACGCCCCGCGGCCGTGCAGGGTGCCGCCGACGATCGAGCCGCTGAACGGATCGTGGTTCTGCCACTTGTCGAGGTCGCCGGTGGGCACCACATCCACGTGCCCCTGCAGCACGAGGGCAGGGGTGCCCTCGCCGAGCACGCCGACGACGCCGTAGCCCTCGAGGCGCTGCGCCTCGTGGCCAGGGTAGTCGGGATGCGCGTGGGTGGCGTCGAGGTCGATCTTCCACGCGTCGACGTCGAAGCCGGCGCCGAGCAGGAACGCGGACTGCTCGTGCTGCAGCTCCGACTCCGCGTCGGTGCCCGTGACGCTCGGCACCCGCACGAGTCGCACGAGGGAGTCGACGAGCGCCTGCTCGTCGAGGTGGTCGAGCAGTCGGGTCTCGACGTCGGAGAGGGCCATTTCTGCATCCTAGGTGCGGGTAGGCGAGAATGAGGGCGTGACGCAACTCCACGACCCCGGCTCGCGCGGTTTCGCGAGCGACAACTACGCCGGGGCCCACCCCGAGGTGCTCGCCGCGATCGCCGAGGCCAACGGGGGCCATCAGGTCGCTTACGGCGAAGACGTCTACACGGCGCGGCTGCAAGAGGTCATGGCCTCCCACTTCGGGCTGGATGCCGTCACCTACCCGGTCTTCAACGGCACCGGCGCGAACGTCACTGCCCTCACCTCGCTGCTGCCCCGCTGGGGAGCCGTGGTGGCTTCGAGCACCGCGCACATCAACACCGACGAGGGTGGAGCACCGGAGCGGGTCATGGGGCTCAAGCTCCTCACCGTCGACACCCCCGATGGCAAGCTCACACCAGAGCTCATCGACCTCCAGGCATGGGGGTGGGGCGACGAGCACCGGGCCCAGCCGCTCGCCGTGAGCATCACCAACACGACGGAGCTCGGCACGCTGTACACGGTCGACGAGATCCGGGCGATCGCAGAGCACGTGCACGAGCGCGGCATGACCCTCCACCTCGACGGTGCCCGCATCGCCAACGCGGCCGCGGCCCTCGGCGTCTCCCTTCGCGAGTTCACCACCGAGGCGGGGGTCGACATCCTCAGCTTCGGCGGCACCAAGAACGGCCTGCTCTACGGCGAGGCGATCGTCGTGCTCAACCCCGCGGTCAGCGAGGGACTCACCTACCTGCGCAAGCTCACGATGCAGCTCTCGTCGAAGATGCGCTTCGTCAGCGCCCAGCTCATCGCCCTGCTCGAGGGCGACCTCTGGCTGCGGTCGGCGCAGCACTCCAACGCCATGGCCGCTCGGCTGCGGGGTGCGCTCGAGTCGCGAGACCTCCCCGCGCTCGGCTTCACACAGAAGACCGAGGCCAACGCGGTCTTCGCGACGCTGCCCAACGAGGCGGCCGACCGCATCCGCGAGCAGTTCCGCTTCTACGACTGGGACCGCGCCGCCGGCGAGGTTCGCTGGATGACGGCGTTCGACACGCAGGAATCCGACGTCGACGCCTTCGTCGACGCAATAACCGAGGAGCTCACGCGATGACAACCGACGTCCGCACACCGCCAGCAAACACCCCACGCACCTGGGACTTTCTGCTGACCGTCGTGTTCGTGCTGCTGCAGGCCCTGCTCGTGGTCGTGCTGCTCGTCTCGGCGTTCTCGTTCGGAGCCATCAGCACCGGCTGCTCCGGCAACCCGGCCGGATGCGACGCGACCGCCGTGCGCATCGGCCAGGCCCTCTGCACCTTCGGTCCGCCCCTCATCGCCCTCGTGTCGATCCCGTGGGCCATCGCCCGCGTGCTTCGCCGCAAGATCGCGTTCTGGGTCTCGCTCGTCGGCGGGCTCGTCATGGTCGCCGTGTTCTTCCTTGGCAGCACGCTCATGACGATGGGCGCACCGCTGTCCTGACCACTTCTCGCGAAGTTAGGCTGAGGCAATGACGACCGACGCTGACCGACCGTGGCTTGCCTCCTACGCCCCCGGGGTTCCCGATGACATCGACGAGCAGACCGGGTCGCTGTCAGACCTGATCCAGTCGAGCGTCGACCAGTACCCCGGCAACGTCGCCCTCGAGTTCTTCGGCAAGACGACGACATATGCCCAGCTCGGCGACCAGATCGAACGGGCCGCCGAGGGGCTGCGCTCGCTCGGCGTCGGCAAGGGCGACCTCGTCGCCATCATCCTGCCCAACTGCCAGCAGCACGTCGTCGCGTTCTACGCCGTGCTGCGCCTCGGCGCCATCGTCATCGAGCACAACCCGCTCTACACGCCGCGCGAGCTTCGCCACCAGTTCGAGGAGCACGGCGCCAAGATCGTCATCGCGTGGGACAAGGTGGTCGGCACCGTCCAGGAGCTGCCCACCGACCTCGCCGTCAACCACATCGTCTCCGTCGACATGACGCGCGAGATGTCGCTCGTCACGCGAGCCATGCTGCGACTGCCGATCAAGCGGGCGCGCGAGTCGCGCGACGCCCTGACGACGGCGGTGCGGGGAACGACGCCATGGGCGGAGCTGCTGCGCAACCCGGCGCTCGCCGCGACGGTGGCGCGACCGGGCGTGGATGACGTGGCCGTCATCCAGTACACGTCTGGCACCACGGGCAACCCGAAGGGCGCGACGCTCACCCACCGCAACCTCGCGGCGAACGCC
>NZ_JBXMIS010000093.1:0-4958 GCF_057073975.1 Conyzicola sp.
AGCAGTCTGCAACATTCGACGGATGCGCACGCAGTGGGTGCGGGCGACTCGGTATCAGCGATCCTCTCAGCATGAGCAGACACGTGAGGTTGCCGCAGCCGTTCGACAGCGAGCCATTTCTCACACGTGACGCGAAGGCGGCCGGTGTCGGCGCGGGGAGGTTGCGCGGGCGAGACCTTGCCCGTCCGTTCCACGGGGTGCGTGTTCCCTCGTCCATCAGCGGAGTGGATGCCGCCCGGGCCTTCGCGCCGCGGATGACGCCGCACCAGTACTTCAGTCACGCGACCGCAGCAGGCCTGCACGGGCTCCCGGTGCCGCGACACTCCCCGACCATCCACGTCACCTCCGTGGCTCCCGCCAGGCTGTCGAGGGCTGCGGGGGTCACCGGGCACTCGTCGATTACCCGGAGAACCACCACTGTTGGCGGTCTTCGCGTGTCGACCCCCATCGACACGTGGGTCGCGATGAGCGTCGAGCTGTCGGTGAGCGAACTCGTGATCATGGGTGACGCGCTCGTTCGACGCAAACGACCACATGCCACCATGACTGAGCTTGCCGCTGCAGTTCGCTCGCACCGAGGACGGCCCGGGGCCAAGAAGCTGACCGCGGCTTTCCTCCGAGTCCGAGCTCGCACCGACTCTGTTCGCGAGACCGTCCTGCGGCTCGCCATCGTCGACTTCGGGTTGCCGGAACCCGAGGTAAACGTCGAGATCCGCGATGTGAACGGACGGCTCATTGCCATCGCCGACCTCTGCTACCCGCAGTTCTCGGTGATCGCCGAGTACGACGGCGAGCAGCACCGCACCGATGAAGCCCAGTTCTTTCGCGATGTCGATCGACTGGATGAGCTAGCGGAGCACCGCTGGAGGGTGGTCAGATTCAACAAGTCCCATGTGTCGACGGCGCGGCTCACCGCACTGCGGCGGGCGCTGATCGCTGCCGGGTGGCAACCGCCAACTGTCGCAGATCGCTCCCGGAGAGGCTCGATTGCGGGCGACCAGAGCGGTTTGTGACAGTCGACGGACCAAAGCCACGGGGAGAGCTCGAAAGACTAGCCGGCGGCACGACGACGACGCAGCACCTCGTCGATGTCGAGCTTGGCGAGGGTGCGCACAGGCTCCGGCTCGGCCGGCCGGATGAACGGGAGCGCGGCCTCTGCGGCACGAAGGGCGAGCTGCGCCTCTGCCGCGGCAGCCTGCAGTTCTGCGACCGCGACATCCGCCTCGACGACAACGTTCTGCATCTCCGTGCGCGAGAGGTACATGGGCTTGGGGAGGGCAACCGGGGTCCAGGAGGTCTCTGCGCGCTCGACCACCGGGGCGGCGGGAGCCATCGGCACGCGTCGCGCGACGGGCACGTAGGCGGCGACAGCGGCGGCCCGGGAGCGGCTCACCGCGGCGAGACGGCCGAGCAGGGAGAAGGTCGACACGGCAACGACGGCAGAGAAGCCGAGCACTCCCCATGCACCCGCGGCAATGCCGGTGGCAGCCATGACGACGAGCTGCACCGCAATGGTGACGACGGCGGCGAGCAGCAGCAGTGACGCCATGGCGCGGGTGCGCCGCAGGCGACGCGCGGCGAGGGTGCGGGCGGAGACGACGGCGGCGATTGCGGGCTGCGCGTCGATGACGGCGCGGGCGGCGGTGCGGCGCGCTGCGGCATCCCGGGCCCGTTGCATCGCCTCGGCGCGCGCCTGTGCCTCGCGCAGGGTCTTCTGCTGCGCTGCGACGCTGCGCGCGGTGGTCTCTGCCCGCACTGCCTGCGGAACCTCCGCCGTCTCGGCCAGCACCCGAAGGGTCTGCTGCAGCCGCACCGCGTTGCGCTCGGTGGCGTAGTACTCGCGCTGGCGCAGCCAGCTCGGGATCAGGTAGACCAGCCAGAGACCGGCGGCGAGCGCAACGAGCACGCCGCCGCCAAGCCCACCAGAGATCTCCATGGCCTTAAAGGTACGAGCGAGTGGCCAGAACCCCGTGCTATCCGAGGGCGAGTCTGCGGTCGGCCTGCGGAACCACTCCGACGCCCGCCGGAACCCGGCCGTCCTGCCAGCGCCGAAGCACCCCGGTCGGCACGTCTTCAACGGTGAGTGCGAAGCAGAAGTGGTCGCGCCAGTCGCCATTGATGTGGATGTAGCGGCGACGCAGCCCCTCGTAGCGGAAGCCGAGCTTCTCTGTCACCCGCAGCGACGGGTCGTTCTCCGGTCGGATGCAGATCTCCATGCGGTGCAGCCCCATGGTGAAGAAGCAGTGGTCGGTCGCGAGCGCGACAGCGGTCGGGGTGAGCCCGAGGCCGGCGAAGCGCTCTGACACCCAGTAGCCGATCGTCGCCGACGACACGGAGCCGTAGGCAATCGACGAGACGTTCAACTGGCCGGCGAGCTCGCCGCGGTACTCGATGATGAAGGGAAGGCCGAAGCCCTCCCTCGCATGGGAGAGAAGGTTGCGGATGCTGCCGCGCACGTCGAACGACATCGGCCCGACCGGATTGGTCGCCTCCCACTTGCGTAGCCAGCCGCGGTTGTCGAGCAGCTCGCGCTCGAGGGTGCGCGAGTCACGCAGCCGGATCGGGCGGATCGTCACATCCCCAGAGCGAAGGGTCGGAATCAGAGCGGGCACGGGTACTACTGCTAGTCGAGGTTCGCCACGAAGTTCTTCAGCCATGGTCGTAGTTCGGAGCCGAGGTCCTCCCGGTCGACCGCGAGCTGCACGATGGCCTTGATGTAGTCGACGCGGTCACCCGTGTCGTAGCGACGGCCGCGGAACACGACGCCGTAGACGCCGCCGGCGATGTTGTCGGTCGCGAGCTCCTGCAGGGCGTCGGTGAGCTGGATCTCGTTGCCCTTGCCGGGAGGGGTGCGCTCGAGCACGTCGAAGACCTCCGGCTGCAGCACATAGCGGCCGATGATGGCGAGGTTCGAGGGCGCGGTGCCGGGAGCCGGCTTCTCGACGAGGCCGGTGATGCGCACCACGTCGTCTTCATCCGTCGCCTCGACCGTGGCCACACCGTAGAGGTGGGCCTGCGAGGGGTCGACCTCGAGGAGGGCAATGACGGATCCGTTGCGCTGCCCGTGCACGTCGATCATGCGGGAGAGCAGCGGGTCGCGGGCGTCGATGAGGTCGTCGCCGAGCAGCACGGCGAAGGGCTCGTGCCCGACGTGCATGCGTGCAACGAGCACGGCGTGGCCGAGACCGCGCGGAGCGCCCTGGCGCACGTAGTGCATGCTCGCGAGGTCGTTGGGCTCTGCGACCTTGGCGAGCCGGTCGGCGTCGCCCTTGATCTCGAGGTTGGCCTCGAGCTCTGGCATGGAGTCGAAGTGGTTCTCGAGTGAGTACTTGTTGCGGCCGGTGACCATGAGCACGTCGGTGAGGCCGGCTCCTGCCGCCTCCTCGACCACGTACTGGATGGCCGGCTTGTCGACAACGGGGAGCATCTCCTTCGGCATCGCCTTGGTCGCTGGAAGGAATCTGGTTCCGAGTCCTGCGGCGGGGATTACTGCTTTCGTTATCGTGAAGGCCATACCAGAGGGTACCTGAAGCAAGTATCTAGAATTGGTGCATGCTCGATGGGGTTGACAACCAGAAGCGCGCCTTGCGCGCGGAGATCCGCGAGCGTCGGCGCATCACGCCAGCCCACGAGAGGGCAACGGCCACGAGCGCGGTCACGACCCATCTCACCGAGCTGGCGACCGGTGCCCGGTCGATCGCGGCCTACCTCTCTACCCCCGACGAGCCGGAGACCCGCGCGTTCCTGTCGTGGGCGTGCCACAACGGAATCCGAGTGCTCGTGCCGTACTCCCGCGAGGACGGCCTGCTCGACTGGGCCCCGTACGACGGCAACGACGAGGGCGAAGACCTGCTCGGCATGCCCGTTCCGACGACAGAGCTGCTGGGGCCGATAGCCATCAACGACGTCGACCTCATCATCGTGCCGGCGGCGTGCGTCGACCGCACCGGCATGCGCATGGGATGGGGCCGCGGCTACTTCGACAAGACCCTCGGATCGATGGAGCGCCGCCCGCCGGTTTATGCTGTCATCTTCGACAGCGAGTTTCTCGACACCGTGCCAAGCGAGGTTCACGACCAGCGCGTCGACGGGGTCGTCACCCCGTCCGGCATCACCACGCTCGCCAAACAATCCTGAGGACACCGTGCCCACCTACTCCTATCGCTGCACTGCCTGCGAGACGGCCTTCGACATCCACCAGGCGTTCACCGAGGACTCGCTCACCGTCTGCCCCACGTGCGGCGGCGCGCTGCGCAAGGTCTTCTCCGCCGTCGGCGTGACCTTCAGCGGCTCCGGGTTCTACAGCAGCGACAACCGCGCCTCGGAGAAGAAGAGCTCTGGCTCGACCTCCACCTCGACCAGCTCGACCCCCGCGCCCGCGGCCCCCGCTGCGGCACCCGCGGCCACCCCCGCTCCCGCCGCCGGGAGCACGAGCTAGAGAAGAGGCACCTCAATGAAGGGTTTCAAGGAGTTCCTGCTGCGCGGGAACGTCATCGACCTCGCTGTCGCCGTTGTCGTTGGAACAGCATTCAGCGCCATCGTCACCGCGCTCGTCACGAGCATCTTCAATCCGGCGATCGGCGCGCTGTTCAATGCCGAGAGCCTGGCAAGCCTGTGGATCGTCGAGATCCCGACGACCGCCGGTGGCACGGCGAAGATCCTGTTCGGAGCTGTTGTCGCCGCCGTCATCCAGTTCGCACTCGTTGCGGCTGTCGTCTACTTCGCCCTCGTGCTGCCGATCAACTACCTCAAGAAGCGCGCATTCAAAGAGCAGCAGGAGGTCGCTGAAGAGGCGCCAGCCGTGGTCAGCGAGGTCGACCTGCTCATCGAGATCCGCGACCTGCTGGCTGCGCGCGGAGTCGACCAGCGCTAGCCCCAGTGCGGCGGCTTGTCGGCCTTGAGTCGATCGTCGTTCTCTGTGCCTGAGCCGCGCTGCGGCTCTGGCGCGGGGTTCGGGT
>NZ_JBXMIS010000094.1:0-12268 GCF_057073975.1 Conyzicola sp.
CCCGCTGCACCCGTCGACCGGCAACATCCGGGTCGTCGACGTTCCGATGCCCGACTTCGCCGAGGCGACGAGCGCGGACTTCGCCCACAACGACGACAGCACTCCCGACAGCGAGCTGCGACCGACCCTGCCGCAGCCGACGATCCTGCCCCAGCGCACCGGCCCGCAGCCGAAGGCACGCAAGGGACGCACGTCGATGCCCAGCTGGGACGACATCGTCTTCGGCGCACGCCCCGACGACGGCGCCTAGGAGCCGAACGCCCCAAGTTTGAGCAACGGCACCTGCAGCTCTGCGGGCGACCACGAACCGTGCTGGCCGACCATGGCGCGCGATCGCGGCGACGCGTTCACGGAGTAGTACGCGATGCCTTTGCGGGCGGCGACGATGAGATCGCCGATTCGTGGGAGCACGACGGGGTCGACCTCGCCGAACCAGCCTGCCTCCACTGCCTCGCTGCGGGTCGCGATCCAGGAGCGCGACTCCTCGCTCGCCCGCCAGGCGGCGATCGTGGCCTCGCGCGTGGCGTCGTCGGCGGACTCATCGAAGTAGAGCTGCAGGCAGCGCGGCTCTCCTCCCACGTGCGCGACGCCGGCAACGAGCTCCTCAACCGTGTCGAAGAGCACATGGGAGTGCGCTGGCACATCGATGACGCCGTGGTCTGCCGTGACGATGAGCCCGCTCGACGGCGCAGCGGTCACGAACGAGCGCACCGCGCCGTCCACGGCCTCCAGCGCCCGCGTCCACTCGTCGGACTCCCAGCCGTTGGCGTGACCGGCCATGTCGAGCTCTGGCACGTACACATAGACAAGCTGCGGGGTACCGCCGGCGTTCGCGAGCCGCGCGGCAGCCTCGAGGCGCTCGGCGATGGTGGCCGCCCCGAGGAAGGAGGCACCCCGCAGCACGGCACGGGTGAAGGCGGAGCCCTCGTACCGCTGGGGCGCGATGACCGTGGCGCTGTAGCCGGCATCCACGGCGTCTTCGAATACGGTGCGGGAACGCTGCCAGCCATCGGGATCGGTGACAGAGCCGAGATCGGAGAGCTGCACGACCAGACGCCCCCTGTCGGGATCGAGAACGTTGTAGCCGACCATGCCGTGCTGCCCTGGCCGGGTTCCGGTCGTCAGCGTTGCAAGGCTGGATGCCGTCGTCGTCGGAAACCCCGAGTCGATGGTTCCGGCAACGGCGGCCAGCGTTCGCGCATGGCCGGACCGCGCCTTCAGCGCTGCGGCCCCGAGCCCGTCGACGAGTAGCACGACGGCAGTGGCGACCTTCGGCAGACCGAGCGCATTGGGCTCGCCAGAGAGCGCGGCGAGGCAACTTGGGAACACGTCGGCAAGGCTCAGCCGGTCTGCTTTGAGCGCCGGTAGCATGAGGTCGATCTTATGACTACTCCCCAGATTCCCCCGGTTTCCAGCGAGGCCGAGCCCGACGAGCACCGCACGACCGATATCGATGTGGCGACCGAGATGCAGGGCTCGTTCCTCGAGTACGCCTACTCCGTCATCTACTCGCGGGCGCTGCCCGACGCCCGCGACGGACTCAAGCCCGTGCAGCGCCGCATCCTGTTCCAGATGACCGAGATGGGCCTTCGCCCCGACCGCGGTCACGTGAAGTCGGCGCGCGTCGTCGGCGATGTCATGGGCAAGCTGCACCCGCACGGCGACGCGTCGATCTACGACGCCATGGTTCGACTCGCACAGGACTTCAACCTCCGCGTGCCCCTGGTCGACGGACACGGCAACTTCGGCTCTCTCGACGACGGCTCTGCGGCCGCTCGATACACCGAGGCACGATTGAGTGCTGCGGTCATCGCCCTCACCGACGACCTCGACGAGGACGTCGTCAACTTCGTTCCCAACTACGACAGCTCGATGATGCAGCCGGAGGTGCTTCCGGCAGCCTTCCCCAACCTGCTGGTGAACGGCACGAGCGGCATCGCCGTCGGCATGGCGACCAATATGGCGCCGCACAACCTCATCGAGGTGGTCGGTGCCGCACGGCACCTGCTCGACAACCCACGAGCGACCCTCGAAGAGCTCATGGAGTTCGTTCCCGGCCCCGACCTCCCGACAGGCGGAACGATCATCGGCCTCGCCGGAATCAAGGATGCCTACGCGAGCGGTCGAGGCGCGTTCAAGACGCGCGCCCGCGTCAGCGTCGAGCAGATCTCTGCCCGCAAGACCGGACTCGTCGTCACGGAGCTGCCATACCTCGTCGGCCCAGAGAAGGTCATCGAGAAGATCAAAGACGGAGTGCAATCGAAGAAGATCAACGGCATCAGCGATGTCACCGATCTCACCGACCGCAAGCACGGCCTTCGCCTCGTCATCGGCATCAAGACGGGATTCAGCCCGGATGCCGTTCTCGAGCAGCTCTACCGCCTCACCCCGCTCGAAGACAGCTTCAGCATCAACAACGTCGCCATTGTCAACGGCGGCCCGCGAACCCTCGGGCTGCGCGAGTTGCTTCAGGTCTACATCGACCACCGTCTCGAGGTCGTAACGCGACGCAGCCGGTATCGCCTCGCTCGTCGTCTCGAGCGACTGCACCTCGTGCTCGGCCTGCTCATCGCGATTGTGGATATCGACGAGGTCATCCAGGTCATCCGCACCTCCGACGACTCCGACGTCGCCCGCACGCGCCTCATGGACGTCTTCGAGCTCAGCCAGATCCAGGCCGAGTACATCCTCGAGCTGCGTCTTCGACGCCTGACCAAGTTCAGCCGCATCGAGCTGGAGAAGGAGCAGCAGCAGCTAGAGAAGGAGATCGCAGAACTCGAGGCTCTGCTCGCCGACCCCAAGAAGCTCAAGCGCATGGTCTCGCGCGAGCTCGACGAGGCTGCCGACAAGTTCGGCACCCCCCGGCGCACGCTGCTGACCGAGGCGCGGCCATCGGTCGCCACGGCGGGCAGCTCGCGCAAGGCGCCGGTCGAGCTCGAGATCGCTGATGCCCCGTGCACCGTCTACCTCTCGACGACCGGTCGTGCCATCCGGGTAGACGCAGCGGCAGAGCCAGGCGCTCCTCGGGCGCGCCGTCGCAGCAAGCACGATGCGATCCTCTCATCGGTGGTGACGACGAGTCGGTCGGAGATCGGCGCGGTGACAAACCTCGGGCGCCTCATCCGCTTCACGGCCATCGACCTGCCGAGCGTGCCGGAGAACTCCATCCAGCTCGCCGCAGGAGCGAAGATCGCCGACTACCTTGCACTCGGCAACCGCAAGGAGCGGGTGCTCGGTCTGGTCGACCTCGGCTCTGACGTGCCCATCGCGCTCGGTACGCGCCAGGGTGTCGTCAAGCGCGTGGCACCGGGCGGCTACCCTGCCAAGCCCGACTTCGAGGTCATCTCACTCAAACCAGGTGACGAGGTCGTCGGGGTCGCCCAGGGGCCGGAGAGCGACGACCTCGTGCTCATCACCTCCGACGCGCAGCTGCTGCACTTCGGGGCCGCCGCGGTGCGCCCCCAGGGCGCGTCCGCCGGCGGCATGGCCGGCATCAACCTCGGCGCGAAGGCAACGGTGATCTTCTTCGGATCGATGGATGCCGCATCCAGCATCGAGGTCGCCACCGTCTCGACGTCGACCGCCACGATCGCCGGGGCGGATCCTGGCCGCGCGAAGGTCTCGTTCCTCTCCGAGTTCCCTGCCAAGGGGCGCGCGACAGGCGGCGTGCGGGCGCACACCTTCCTCAAGGGGGAAGACGTGCTCGCGCTCGCCTGGGCAGGGCCAGCGCCGGCGCTCGCGGTCGGCGCCGACGGTTCGCAGCGCACCCTTCCGGAGGCCGGCGCCAAACGGGACGCCTCCGGAACACCGCTCGAGTCGGTTGTCGGCTCCATCGGCTCCTCGCTGTGACACTGGGCCCGACTGCTCGCCGGGCCCATCGCACTAGTTGACGGCGTCTGACAGGGCGGCGACGAGCTCGTCGAGGCCCCACGGCAGCGAGAGCGCGGTCGGCGGCGACACCGCGGCGATGAACTCCGTGCCGACGACGGTCGCGACATTGCCGGCGGCGACCGCCGGAATGGCGAGGCCGTGGCTCGAGGTGACGAAGGCATCCGCCTCCGCCTGCGTGTCGGAGTAGCTCAGCACCACGTCGGACTCCAGCTGGTCGAGGGTCTCGTAGCTGAGCGTGTAGTAGAACGTGGCGTCGCCGTTGGCGAGTTCGTCGACACTGGCCGGGTTGGTGAAGCCGAGGTCGAACAGGAACTCAACGCGCGGATCGGCGTCTTTGTAGACGTAGAAGGTGCCAGCGACATCCCAGACGGCGGCAATCGACCTGCCGGCGAACTCCGGGTGCGCCGCAGCCTGCTCAGCCAGCTCCGCGTCGATGTCGGCGAGCACCTGCTCTGCCTCCGTCGTCTTGCCGAGGGCTTCTCCGACGATTGAGACGACATCCCGCCACGGCGTGCTCCACGCCTCGCCCGGGTAGGCGACGGTCGGCGCGATGGCGCTCAGCAGGTCGTACTGCTCCTCGGTGATGCCGGAGTACGGCGCGAGGATGACGTCGGGGCTCGCCGCGGCGATCTCCTCATACGGCGGCTCGTCGGCCGAGTCGGGCAGCACGGTCGGGATCTCTGCGCCCTGCTCCTCGAGTGCCTCGCGGATCCACGGCAGCACACCGCTCTCGTCGCCGCCGTAGGACTGGAACGGGATGGCCACCGGCACGACCCCGAGGGCGATCGCGGCATCCGTGCTGCCCCATCCGAGAGTCACGACGTTCTCCGGCGTGCCGTCGATGACGGTCTCGCCGAAGGCATGCTCGATCACTACGGCGTCACCACCGGGCGCGGCGGAGCCATCGGGGGTCGCTGCGCACGCTGACAGGGCGAGGGTCACGGCCGCGAGGGCAGCGATGGCGGGCAGTCGGGAATGTCGCACGAGGACTCCAATGGTTGGGATTAGTTAGGTATGCCTATCCTAACTACGCTCCGTGGAATCTCCCAATCGGCACAACCAACGGAGTGCCGCAGACCGGGTCGGGCACGACGCGGCAGCGAAGGCCGAATGCCTCCTCCACCAGGTCGGCGGTGATGACGTCGGACGGCGCACCCTCGGTCAGCACTGCTCCGCCGGATATGACCACGAGGTGATCGGCATACCGGGCGGCGAGGTTCAGATCGTGCAGCACCATGACGACGGTCGTGCCCTGGGTGTGGTTGAGCTCGTGCAGCAGGTCGAGCACCTCGAGCTGGTGCGTCACGTCGAGGAAGGTCGTCGGCTCGTCGAGCACGAGGATGTCTGGCTGCTGCGCGAGCGCCATCGCGATCCAGACCCGCTGGCGCTGGCCGCCGGAGAGGTCTTCCACGCGGCGGTGGGCGAGCTCGAGGGTTGCGGTGGCGGTCAGTGCCCGCTCGACCGCCTCGTCATCCGTCGCCGACCATTGCCGCAACAGGCCGTGGTGCGGGTAACGACCGCGACCGACGAGGTCGGCGACGGTGATCCCGTCCGGTGCCGTCGGCTGCTGCGGCAGCAGGCCGACGACGGTCGCGAGCCTCTTCGTCGGAATACGCCGGATGTCGCTGCCGTCCACCTCGACGACTCCCCCTGTCGTGCGCAGCAGCCGCGCCATGCCCCGCAGCAGCGTCGACTTGCCGCTCGCATTGGCGCCGACGATGACCGTGACCTTGGCGCGCGGGATCGACAGGTCGAGGCCGTCGATCACCGTTCTGCCGTCGTAGCCGAGACGAACGCCGCGCGCCTCGAACCTGTGCTGGCCGGCAGTCATGCCACTCCCCCTGTTCGCTGGGCCCTGGCGAGGAGCCAGAGCAGGTACGGGGCGCCGACGGCACCCGTGATGATGCCGACGGGCACCTGCTGGTCGCCGGGAAGCAGGTGCTGCGCCACGAGATCTGCGCCGAGTACCAGACCGGCACCCACCATGGCCGTGGCGCCAAGGGAGAGACCCGTGCGCAGCAGGCGCCGGGCGATCGGCGCGCTGGCAAAGGCGACGAAGGCCACCGGGCCGACGGCGGCCGTGGCGATCGCCGCGAGGGCGACGGCGATGGCAAGGGACGCGGTTCGCACGGCCCCAACCCGAAGCCCGAGTCCCGTGGCCGTGTCATCCCCCAGCTGCAGCACCCGCAACCGCGGCGCTAGGAGCGCGAGCAGCGGGCACAGCACGGCAAGGCCGACCGCCAGGATCGTCGCGTCCTCCCATCGTGCGCCACTCAGACTGCCGACCAGCCAGACGAGGGCAGCCTGCGCGTCGCGCACATCGGCGCGGGTCAGCAGGTAGCTGATCACCGCCTGCATGAGGAAGGCGACGGCGACGCCGACCAGCACGAAGCGGTATCCGTGCACGCCAGAGCGCCAGGCCAGCAGGTAGATCGTGGCGGCGACGGCGAATGCACCCACACCCGCGAAGGCTGCGACCGATGCGCCGCTCAGTCCGAGCACGAGCACTGCGAGAACCGCAGCCGCACTCGCGCCCGTCGTCACGCCGATCACATCGGGGCTCGCGAGGGCGTTGCCGAGGATCGCCTGAAAGAGACCCCCGGCCAGCGCGAAAGCCACGCCGACGAGGATGGCGAGGGTGGCCCGCGGCAGCCGGAGCGTCAGCACGACGAAGCGGTCGCCTGAGTCTCCTCCTCCGAGCAGAGCGGCCATAAGCGCGGGTGGCGAGATCGAGTAGGCGCCGAGGGAGAGGCTCAGTGCGAACAGCAGGGCGACCACCACCCCCAGCGCGGCTGTGGCAATCACGGTAGAGCGCATCCGATTCGACCGGATGGTGGCGACAACGCTCACAGCGCGCCCGCCCCTCGTGCGCGCACCAGGGCGATCATCACGGGTGCGCCGATGAGAGCGACGACAAGGCCGGCTTCCAGTTCGGCGGGAAGCACGATCACCCGGCCGACGACATCCGCCATCGTCAGCAGCACGGCACCACCGAGCGCGGAGATCACCAATATCCAGCGGTAGTCGTGCCCGACAAGGCGCCGCGCGAGATGCGGAGCAACCAGTCCGACGAAGACGATGGGGCCGACCAGCGCCGTCGCCGCGCCGCAGAGCAGGACGATTGCCACAGCGGTGAGCACCCGAACCCGCCCGAGGCTCGCCCCGAGTCCGCGCGCGACATCTTCGCCGAGGGCGAGCACATTGAGGCTGCGACCGAGCGCCATGGCGAGCACGAGCCCGGCACCGAGGAACGGAAGCACTCCGGCGACCGCGTCGAGGTCGCGGCCGACCAGGGATCCGACCGACCAGAAGCGGTACTGGTTGAGGGTCTCTAGGTCGCCGATCAGCACGAGGGTGATTACCGAGGTGAGTGCTGCCGTCACCGCCGTGCCGGCCAGGGTGAGGGCAAACGGGCTGGGGCCGCGTGCCCCGGCCGACACGAGGTAGACGACGGCGGTCGCCCCGGCAGCCCCCGCGAACGCCAGCCAGATCTGACCGCTGGACGCCGTGATACCGCCCAGGCTGATGCCAAGCACGATGGCCAGCGACGCCCCGGCGTTGACACCGAGCAGACCCGGGTCGGCCAGCGGGTTGCGGGTCAGGCCCTGCATGAGGGCCCCCGCGAGCCCGAGAGCAGCGCCCGCCACCAGACCGAGCACCGTGCGCGGCACCCGCAGCTCGCGCACGACCATGTGATCGACGTCGCTCGCGATCGGCGAGAGCAGCGCGTCGAGAACGGACTGCGGATCAACCTGCCGCGCTCCGACCGCGAGACTCAGCACAACGCTGGCAACCACCACCACGGCCCCGAGCAACGCGACAACGCTTGGCCGGAGCCTCGTGCGGTCGCTCGATGCAACCGCTGCACTCATTCCTGGGCTTCCGCCCTACCCCGTCGCCAGTACCCCATGAAGGCAACCCGACTGCGGTCGATCCCGACCTCTGAGACCAGCAGTCGGCGCAATCTCTTGATCACCGCCGCCTCCCCCGCGAGCCAGGCGTAGAACGAGCCCTGCCCACCCTCCGGGGAGTCCCACAGCAGGTCGACGTCCACGTCGATGTCCTCGAGCTGCTGGGCACCTCGGGTGAGAGCCGGGGCGTAGGCAGAGCGGTGGCTGCCGAGCCAGGCGCGAACCGCGTCGTCGAGCGAGCGCGGGTCGGTGTCGCGGGCCAGCCACGTGATCGAGGAGGCGTCGTTGTGGATGACAGGAAGGGCATCCTGCGCGGTCGGCACCTGCACGAAAGCGTGGGCCCGCACACCCGGCGCCATCGCCTCGAGGATGCCGCAGATCGCAGGCGTCGCCGTCTCGTCGCCCGCGAGCAGGATCTCGGTCGCGTCGCCGGGACGCCAGTCCATGCCGATGCCGGAGTGGATGCTGCGGGCGTCGGGGCCGACGATGACGACGCGATCACCGGGCGTGGCATCCCCGAGCCAGGTCGCGGCTGGCCCGCTGTGCGCATCGACGCCGTGCCAGACGAAGTCGATGTCGACCTCGCCTTCCGCAGGCCGCACAGCACGCACGGTGTAGGTGCGGAAAGGATTGCGCAGGCCGCTGGGCAGGGCCCGCCACCGTGCGTACCACTCGCCGTCGACGCCGAGGTCGCTCAGCACCCCGTCTATCGGGAACAGGATCTTGACTCGCTGGTCTCGCGCGTGCGTCGCGAAGAATCGGAGGTCATCCGCTGCAAAGGTCACCCGGCAAAAGCTCGGCGAGAGCCACTGGATGCCCGCGACGCGCACCTCGAACGGCCGGTATGCAGCGCGGTCGTCCTGGGCGATCAACGCCTCAACATAGGTAAGCATTACCTAAGTATGGCAGACCTTACTTGGGTGGCCGGCACCTAGACGTCGATGCGGTCCCGGTTCAGGCCATCCCCCGCGATGATGAACTCCTTGCGCGGCGCGACGTCGTTGCCCATGAGCAGCTCGAAGACGCGGTTGGCGTTGTCGACGTCGCTGATCGTGACGCGGCGAAGGCTGCGGTGCTTAGGATCCATCGTCGTGGTTGCAAGCTGCTCCGCGTCCATCTCGCCGAGTCCCTTGTAGCGCTGGATCGGGTCCTGCACCTTCTTGTTGCTGCGCTTCAGTGTCGCCAGCACGCCCTGCAGCTCAGCCTCGGAGTAGGTGTAGATGGTCTCGTTCGGCTTCGACCCCGGATTGATCACAACGACGCGATGCAGCGGCGGCACGGCGGCGAAGACTCGACCGTTGGTGATCATGTCGGGCATGTAGCGCATGAACAGCGTCAGCAGCAGGGTTCGGATGTGGGCGCCGTCGACGTCGGCGTCGGCCATGATGATGACCTTGCCGTACCTGGCCTGCTCGATGTCGAAGCTGCGGCCAGAGCCGGCGCCGATGACCTGGATGATCGAGGCGCACTCCGTGTTCGACAGCATGTCGCTCACCGATGCCTTCTGCACGTTGAGGATCTTGCCCCTGATCGGCAGGAGCGCCTGGTACTCGCTGTCCCGACCGAGCTTCGCCGTGCCGAGCGCGGAGTCGCCCTCCACGATGAACAGCTCGCTGCGAGCAACGTCGTTCGAGCGGCAGTCGACGAGCTTCGCCGGCAGCGACGAGCTCTCCAGCGCGTTCTTGCGGCGCTGGGTCTCCTTATGAGCACGGGCGGAGATACGCGACTTCATCTCAGCCACGATCTTGTCGAGCACGAGGGCCGACTGCGTCTTGTCGTCGCGCTTGGTCGAGCTGAATCGGTCGGCGAGAGCGGCGGAGACGACGTTCGCGACGATCGCGCGCACCGCCGGGGTGCCGAGAATCTCCTTGGTCTGGCCCTCGAACTGCGGCTCCGGCAGGCGAACGGTGAGCACAGCAGTCAGACCGGCGAGGATGTCGTCCTTCTCCAGCTTGTCGGTTCCGACCTTGAGACGGCGGGCATTCGCCTCCACCTGGGAGCGCAGGGCCTTCATGAGACCGGCCTCGAAGCCCGCCTGATGGGTGCCGCCCTTCGGCGTCGCGATGATGTTGGCGTAGCTGCGGAACACGGTGTCGTATCCGGTACCCCATCGCAGGGCGATGTCGACCTCGCACTCGCGCGTGAGCTCTGTCGGCACCATCGCGCCGGTGGGCTGCAGCACGGGAACAGTCTCGGTGAACGTGCCGCTGCCCGTCATGCGCCAGGTGTCGGTGACGGCGGCGTCGGGCGCGAGGAACTCGACGAACTCGCTGATGCCGCCGTCGTAGTGGAAGGTCTCGACGGTGTGCTCTGTCGAGCGCCGGTCGGCGATGTCGAGGGTGAGGCCCGGCACGAGGAACGCGGTCTGGCGGGCACGGTCGACCAGCTCGTTGGCCTGGAACGACGCGCCCTTGGTGAAGATCTGCGGGTCGGACCAGTAGCGGATCCTCGTTCCCGTCACGCCCTTGGCGACCTTGCCGACGACCCGCAGCTCGCTGTTCTTCACGAACGGGGTGAACGGCGCGTCTGGGCTCGGCTCCCCGGAGTCTGCGAAGATCCCGGGCTCGCCGCGATGGAACGACATCGCCCACGTCTTGCCGTTGCGGTCGACCTCGACATCGAGCCTGCTCGACAGCGCGTTGACGACGGAGGCGCCGACACCGTGGAGGCCTCCTGACGCGGCATAGGAGCCGGAGCCGAACTTGCCGCCGGCATGCAGCTTGGTGAACACGACCTCGACGCCGCTGAGCCCGGTCTTCGGCTCGATGTCGACGGGGATGCCACGGGCGGTGTCGCGCACCTCGACGCTGTCATCCGGGTGCAGCACGACATGGATGGATGTGCCGTTGCCACCGAGCGCCTCGTCGACGGAGTTGTCGATGATCTCCCACAGGCAGTGCATGAGGCCGCGCGAGTCGGTGGAGCCGATGTACATGCCGGGGCGCTTGCGAACGGCCTCGAGCCCCTCGAGTACCGAGAGGTGCCTGGCAGAATAGTCCTCGCTTGCCACTGGGCTGATCCTCTCCTTGCGTGTACTCCAGCCCATAGGGCGAACTCAAGACTAAGAGACAACGACACAGGTGCCGCGATCGACACCCCTCTCTTTGGGTGCATACGCGCAGAGCGAAATGCCATGCCAATGCCGCGCACTCCCGACACATGCGTGCTTGGATAGAACAAGCACAAAGCCCGCCCAGCTGTGAGGAGCAGATCATGAGCCAGATCTCCACCGACGAGACCGTCGACGAACTCGAGGCCACCTACACCCTCACCGCGTTCGACCGCTGCGACAGCTGCGGCGCGCAGGCATACATCAAGGTGACGATGGCCAGCGGCGAACTGCTGTTCTGCGCCCACCACGGTGCGAAGTTCAAGGAGAAGCTCGTCTCAACCGCGCTCAACTGGCACGACGAGTCGGCCCGCCTCCACACGGAACGCTAGGGTGGCCGGCTCCGGCCCACTGTCCTACTACTTCGCGAGGCTGAGGCGCCTCGGCGTTCGCAACATGATCCGCATCGCGGGCAAGATCACCGCGGAGTACAAGATCCCGCGAATCGTCATTCTCGCCGACATGGTGCAGTGCTCGGTGCGATACAACGCGGGGTACTACGACTACCACGAGTGGGACTTCCACCTCATGAACCACCGGGAGCGTAAGACCTTCCTCACCAGGCCTCAAGCCAACCAGCTGACGCTTAGGTACAACAATCTCGAGTTCGCACACAACTTCCGCAACAAGGTGCACTTCAACCAGCTGTTCTCCGACCACCTCGGGCGCGAGTGGCTCGACGTGCGCGAGACCTCGGTCGACGAACTCAAGGCCTTCGTCACCACGCACGGCACGGTCTTCCTGAAGGATCCGGAGAACCTCGGCGGATACGGCCTCGAGAAGGTCGAGGCGAAGGATGTCGACGACTTCGCCGCATTCCACGCGCGACTGCTCGCACAGAAGCAGTTCCTCGTCGAGGAGTTCATCACCCAGCACCCGGAGCTCGTGCGACTCGCCCCGAAGTCGGTCAACACCCTCCGCATCATCACCTACTTCGACGGTACGCAGACGCACGTGCTTGCGCACGCCTTCAAGATGGGCAACGGCGCCGACCTCGACAACTTCGGCCAGGGCGGCATGCAGACGACGGTCTACGGCGACGGGGAGCTTCCCTACGGCGCGTTCAGCAAGGAGGGCGACAAGTGGACGGTGCACCCGCTCAGCGGTGTGAGCATCGTCGGCTTCGTCATCCCCTTCTACGCCGAGGCCATCGAACTGGCAAAGAAGCTCGCCCCCGTCGTGCCGGAGGTGCCGTACGTCGGCTGGGACATCGCGATCGGGCCGAACGGCCCGCTCGTGATCGAGGGCAACTACAACAGCGGCGTCTTCCAGATGAAGCCGAGCCTCAGCGGGCTCAAGATCGGACTGCGGCCGACCTATGCCAAGGCCATGGGCTTCCCGGCCTGAGGCCTATCCG
>NZ_JBXMIS010000095.1:0-11463 GCF_057073975.1 Conyzicola sp.
CCCCCACCCCCCCCCCCCCCCCCCCCCCCCCCCCCCCCCCCCCCCCCCCCCCCCCCCCCCCCCCCCCCCCCAGTTGGGCAGGCGCTCGGCGGTGTACGACCAGTCCTCCACGGAGAAGATCGGCACGACGGCGCTGCCAGCCACGGGCTTGGCCCAGAAGCTGATCCTCTGGTCGAGGAGGGCCCATCCCTCTGGGCACACGTTGGAGGAGTCGTTGCGAATCTGCACCTCGCCGCCCTGTGGGTTCGCGAAGACGATCGGTCGGCAGTTGTTGTTCGTCCACTGCGCCGTGACTGTCATGCCCGTTGGAGCGAAGCTGAGGTTGAGCTCTGGCCCGTCGACGCCAACGCCCTCCTTGTCGACAGCGAAGATGTTGTCGACGTCCCATGCGAGCTCGCCGACCGGCTGGTTCTTCGTGATCGCAGCCCCGGTGAGGTGGTCGATGCCGAAGGGCGCTCGCGCAGTAGACGCCACCGGCGCGATTCGGGCGGAGCCGACGAACCAGTCTGTCTGGCGCCGGGTCTCGTAGAGGCCGGAGGAGTAGACGAGCTCGGTGCTCGTCGTCCTGCCGCCGCACCGCAGCTGGTCGACCGACTCACTCTGGAGGGAGCGGTAGGTGAATGGCGTGTATGCCTGCGAGCTGATCGGCCACTGGGACTCGATGACAACCGCCACGCAGCGCACCTCGAAGAACTGGGCGTCGATGCGGGGCACGCCCGCGGCGGTCGCGGGCATCGTGAACGACATCGTGTTTGGCGCGCCAGCGGTGGCGCCTCGCGGCGCATCGCCGACGATCGTGAGCGGAAGCACGGTGTTCAGGCGTTGGTCAGCCGCTGCGAAGCCGACTCGCCACTGGCCGAAGTACAGGCCGGCCTTCGGCGTGGCCGTCAACGACATCACCGTGCCGGGCACCCAGCCGGGCTTGCCGTTCCACGTGGTGCAGCTGCCATCCCACGGCTTCAGATACGCGCTCGACTCCGGTCGGTACAGCGCCGTGACGGTCACCTTCCCGCCTTCGAGGGCGGGTAGGTCGATCGTGTTGCAGTCGCGCACCTTGAAGGTTGCAGACACCGCCTTGTCGGCATCCATGACCACCGACACCACACTCTTGTCTGCGGTGAGGGCCGTCCCACCGGTCACGGTGTCGATGACGTACTCCGGCGTCCCTCCGACAGGATTGACCCGGAGGATGACCTCGGTGCCGGCGGCGTATCGCGGCATGCCCGCCCGCGCGGCGGCGAGGTCGTCAGCGGTCGGCGTGGTCGGGTGCGAGCAGTTCGGAGTCGTGGTCGAGACGATGGTGCCCTTGAACTTGTCTGACGTCTTGCCGTGGCGCACGACGTCCTCGGCGTTCCACGAGTTCGACACCGGGTCCAGCGTCAGCGTGAAGCAGACAGGTTCGTACTTCTCGACGATGGTGATCGAGTGGCTAAGGCTCACCGTGAGTCGCAGCGTCGGGCCAGTGCCGGCATTGACGCCGTCGACCATCCAGTGGTCGAAGGCCATCGGCGACGCCACCGGGTCGTGCGTGACGAGCAGCACGCTTCCCGTGGTGTAGCCCGTCCTGCCGGCGCGCTCGCACGTGCTCCCGTACTCGAGAGCAATCGTGGAGTTGTAGCTCGCAGGAAGGAAGCAGTCCTTCGGCAGCTGAACGCCGGTATGGCTCACGCCGGGAAGGTCGTCGGCAGAGATGAAGGCGATCGAGAAATCGAGCGGCTCCGACGATATCCCCGACGGCGGCAGCGGCACGGTAAGCGTGCAGGTGCCGGTCGCCACAGATGCCGAGCAGTACGCGGACCCGTAGCGCACGTCAACGCGGCCGATCGGAGCGAGCGACCCGGTCGCGGTCACCGACCAGGTGAACCGGATGTCGCCGCCGGTCACCCACTCCGTCGGCGAGGATTCGTAGCTGAGGAACGCCACGCGAGGTCGGGCCTCGAACTCGAGCTGCGCGGCCCCACCGAGGTGGTTCGCATCGCCCCCGTAGGTGGCGATGAGGGTGTTTGTGCCATTCCGCACGCTTTCCGCCGGGAAGTCGCAGGCGGCGTCAACCACAACGCATGACACGTCGGCGGGCCAGATGGTGATGCTGACAGCGCCCGTCGGCGACGGAGCCAGCGCGCCTGCCGCGGACGAGACGGACGTGTAGACACGCAACGGCTGAGCGCTGGCGGGTTGCGTGCCCCGGAAGGTGAGAGAGGTAGTGCTCGCTGCCCGCTGCACCGACACCGAGGTGCTCGCGGTCGTGGCATCGAGGCGCACCCCGTCGCCGCCGGCCGTCGCCGAGATTGCGAAGTCGCCCGCGCGGTGGATGAAGACGGACGCGGTTCCACGCAACGTGCCGCTGGCTACGGCCCGGGTGAGGAACACGGTCTGCTCGACGCCATCGATGGAGACGGTTGCAGGCCCGGAGTACGCCGAGTCGCGCTCGGCGCCAGACGGCCGCACGATGACCTCGACCGTTGCCAGGGCGCCGAGCTCGAATCCTGAGGCGACGAGCTGCATCGTGCCAGACGGCGGGGCAACCGTCAGCGACACCGGAGCGCTCTGCGCCACCCATGGCCGGGATCCGTAACTCACCACCGCCACAAGAGACTCGGTGCCGCCGATGGGGCGCGAGATCGTCGTCGAACCGTAGAGCCCGTCGGCGGCAGTTGTCAGGGTCACGGTGCCAAAGGGCGTGATGCCGTACAGCCCGACCGTTCCGATCGTCGCCACGGTTCCGCTGGGGATGCCGGTGCCGCCACCCGACAGAGTGGATGCGGTCACCGTGACCGGAATCACGTCGCCCGCGACGATGGAGCCGTCATCCGTGATCGACAGCGTGAGCTGAGGGGCCGGAGGGTTCGACCACTGAACCACAAGCGGGTCGGATGTCGTGGTGTCGGCATTGGCACCCGCGGTGAAGGTAGCCCGGGCGGTGTAGGTGAACTCGAAGTTGATGCCCTCGGCCACGGTGATGACCCCGGAGCTGCCGCCATGCAGGTTGAAGGATCCCGCAGTCTCCGTCTCGCCGTTCGGGTAGGTGCGCAGCAGCTCGACGCGCTCGATGAGGCCTACCGGCACGTCGGAGACTGTCACGCCGAGCACGATGGACCCGTCGAGCACACCCGTCGCCGGACCGGTGAGGGTCACCGTCGGAAGGTACGCAGCGGGCGTGTGCGACGTGAGGAAGAAGGTCGTCGGAGTCCAGATCGAGTCGCCGGAGTACTCGGCCTTGAACAGCGTGCCGCCGGGCATCACCGCCATGTTGGCCGTCATGACGCCGTTGACGATCACTCCGCCACCGAGGATGGCTCCGTCGAGGCTGAGCAGCCGCACGACACCCGTTGGAACCGGGTGGCTGCCGTACGTCGGGAAGGTAAGGGAGACGACGGTGTTCTCTGGCGTCGAGTCAGTCCACGAGCTTCTCGGAGTCGATGGGGAGGCGCCGATCACGTCAACGGTCGCCGAATCCTCGGACGACTCGAACCCTCCCCCGGCGGCACGGTGCTGGTACACCGCCCGCCACGTCACCTCTGCGATGACGGGCGAGGTGTGGAGCCAGCCCGCGACGCCGTTGTGGACGGTTGACTCGCCCTGCTTCACCCCATCCGCATAGAAGGCGACGACGCCGCTTGGCACCGGGATGCCGTCGGCGCCGGTCACGGTCGCCAGCAGTTCTGTGCGTGACCCGACCGACTGGCGGGGCACGGCGAGGTCGAGCGTGGTTGAGGTAGCGGTCACGGTGAAGCCCGGCGCCTCGGAGCCGATGAGCCCGTATGTGTCGGTCTCCGGAATCTTCCAGTTGATGTACCGGGACCCGGGCGCGAACTTGCCGGTGAGGTCGATGACCACGGTGGCTTTTCCATCGACTATCGAGAATGACTGCGTCGAGACGAGCACAAAGCTGGAATCCGCCGAGTAGAGCTCAAGCTGGGCATCGCCGTCCACAACGCTCTCGAGGGTCAGGGTCAGGCTGCTCGGAGCGCCGAACTGCACCTCGCCGCTGCTGGGCGAGAGCTGCATCGACGTGTAGCGGATCGACGCCTTCTGAAAGTCATGCGAGATAGTCGTCGCTGAGGGCTCGTAGCCTTCCGTGCCGTCGAACTCGAACCGGAGCGAGACGGTACCGGCTGGCAGGTCGTCGGTCGCGAAGGCGAAGTCCCATGCGCTGTACTCGAGGAAGAAGTCGCTGATCTTCGGATCCGCGGTGAGAGGGTCGAGGTCATCGAGGTAGAGCGACACCGTGCCGCTTGTCAGCGGCAGTTCGGACTCGTCCGGAGCAACCACCGACAGGGACAGGTACTGGGTCTCGCCGATACGGCTGGAGCCCGTGAGCATCGGCTGGACAACGGTCGAGAAGCCGCTCGGGGCAGCGAACGCAGCGGTCTCAGGCGCTGCCGGCGGTGACGCCGGAGCGGACTCCACAGGCGGCTCGATCGGCGCTGGCTCTGCTGGCGCCTCAAGCGGTGCGGCGGGCTCGACGACGGGTGGGGGCTCCTCGACGGTGTCGGCGAGCGCAGGCGACGGGATGAGGGTCGAGAACAGCGCGACGACCGTCACGACCGCGACGCGTGCGGCAACCGCGGCGGTGGGGGCGATCAGGCCGCGAGCGCGCCTCCGCGAGCCCACTGTCGAGCTTCGTCGCTCGATCGCGCTCGCTGATGGGGGCAGCAGGATCGCGAGAGCGGCACCGGTGATGATCATCAGCACGCACACGAGGCTGGCGAGAAGTACCGTGCTGAGGAGGAGCGCCTCGAGTGACGCGGCGTCGGCCGTTGCCACCTCGGTTCCGATAAGCGTGAGTCCAGCGGAAAGTCCGCCAGAGATCACAGTGAATGCCAGCAGTGCGCGCTTGTGTGTTCGCAGGCTGTCGATCGACATCGTCACCAGCGCGCGCACCGAGCTGGGCCGCGACAGAGCTGCGGGAATCGACGCCACGGCCAGCGCGACGATCGCGAGCACGGGCAGGAATGGGATCGAGCCAAGGAGGGCGACTCGAGCTCCGGGCCCAAATCCTGCGCCGCCGCCACGGCGATGGCGCCGTCGCAGCACGACCGCGCTCGCGACTCCGATGAAGGGCAGCACGAACCAGAGCAGGACCGCGACCAGCCCCGACATGAGCAGTAGCGCCTGCACGGCAAGCAGGCGTGGAGCAGCGCTCAGCACCGCACCCGCAGCGCGCAGAACTCCGATCGGAGTTGCTGCGTGTGCAGCGAAATGCAGCACGGTCACGGTGAGCATGCCGAGCGACATCGCGGCTCCGGCGATCGAGAACAGGAGCACGTTGACGGCGATGGCCTGGCCGACCAGTTGCGAGCCGGTCGACAGGAGGTTGTCGCCGACGACGATCCCGAGCAGGTAAAGCGCAACAACGGCGAGCAGCGGCGCGACCACGGTCGTGAGAACGGTCGCGAGAACACTGCGCAGCACGACGAGCGGCCCCGCACTCGTGCGCGTCCGCGCGAGGAGAGTAGAGGCGGTGCCAGTCACGAAGACCCGATCGTCTAACGCCGCGTGCGCAAAAACAGGACGCTGATGCGCCGGGCAATCAGACCGCGGGCGTAACGCGAGTCTCTGTAACGTACGCTAGTTCACCCGCGACCGGCTGCGCTCCCCCTCAACCGGGTGACGACTGACGCTCGCACGCGCGCGGCACTGGCGTGCGACTCGACTCAGGCGAGCTCCTCCAGCACCGCCCGCAGCTGCTCGACCGCGAAGTCGAGGTCTTCCTCCGAGGCGACGATCGGCGGGGCGAAGCGGATCGTGGATCCGTGGGTGTCTTTCACGAGCACCCCGCGTTCCATGAGCGCCTCGCACACCGCACGCCCGGTCGCGAGCGCGGGGTCGATGTCGACGCCGACCCAGAGTCCGGCGCCGCGAACCGCGACGACGCCATGGCCGATGAGCGACCGGATGCCAGCCTGCAGACGCTCGCCCAGCATCCGGGCCCGCTCCTGCATCTCGCCGGTGGCGAGCATGTCGACGACCGCGTGCCCGACCGCCGCGGCGAGGGGGTTGCCGCCGAAGGTCGAGCCGTGCTGGCCCGCGCCGATGACACCGAGGATGTCGTGGTTGCCGACAACGGCGCTCACGGGAACGATGCCGCCGCCCAGTGCCTTGCCGAGCAGGTAGAGGTCGGGAACGACGCCGACGTTGTCGCACTGGAAGGTCGCGCCGGTGCGACCGAGCCCCGACTGGATCTCGTCGGCGATGAAGAGCACGTTGTGCTCCGTGGTGATGCGACGCACGTCGCGCAGGTACTCCGGCGGCGGAATCAGGATGCCGGCCTCGCCCTGAATCGGCTCCACCAGCACCGCGACGGTGTTCGCGTCGATCGCGGCCTCGAGCGCCGCGGAGTCGCCGTAGGGCACGCTCACGAAGCCGGGCGTGTACGGGCCGAAGTCGGCCTTCGCCTCCGGGTCGTTCGAGAAGCTGATGATCGTCGTGGTGCGGCCGTGGAAGTTGCCGTCCATGACGATGATCTTCGCCATGCCCTCTGGCACGCCCTTGACACGGTAGCCCCAGGCGCGCGCGACCTTGATGCCAGACTCGACGGCCTCTGCTCCCGTGTTCATCGGCAGCACCATGTCCTTCTTCGCGAGCGCGGCGAGCGCCGACGCGAAGGGCCCGAGCTGGTCGTTGTGGAAGGCGCGGCTCGTCAGGGTGATGCGGTCGAGCTGGTCTTTGGCCGCCTGCACGAGCACGGGGTTGCCGTGGCCGAAGTTGACCGCGGAGTAGGCGGCGAGGCAGTCGAGGTAGCGCTTGCCGTCGACGTCGGTCACCCAGGCGCCCTCGCCGCTCGCCACCACGACCTCGAGCGGGTGGTAGTTGTGCGTGAGGTTTGCGTCGTACTGCGTTGCGACGGTCATCGGCGCAGCTCCAGGGTGCAGCACTTCACTCCGCCGCCGCCGAGCAGCAGCTCGGACAGGTCGACGCCGATGGGGTTGTAGCCGCGCTCGCGCAGCTGGCGCTCGAAGTCCTTCGCACGCGAGGCGATCACGACGTTGTATCCGTCGCTGTAGCTGTTGAGGCCGAGAACCGCCGCGTCCTCCTCTGTGGCGAGGATGGCATCCGGGTACAGCGCGCGCAGCTTCACCAGCGACTCCTCGTCGAACGCGCTCTCGAGGTAGGCGATGTTGGTGTCGTCGAGCACGGCGATCGCCGTATCCAGGTGGTAGAAGCTCGGGTTGACCAGGTTGAGGGTGACGACCTCGCGGCCGTAGATGCCGGCGATCTCCTCGTGCGAGTTCGAGGCGCTGCGGAAGCCGGTGCAGGCCAGGATGCGGTCGCCGACGAGCAGAAAGTCGCCCTCCCCCTCGTTGACGTTCTCTGGCACGCGCACGTCGAAGCCGGCCTCACGGAACCAGTCCATGTAGGCGGGGCCCTCCGGCTGGCGCTCCGGGTAGGTGAACGACGCCCCGTAGGCGATGTTGTCGATGACGAAGCCGCCGTTGGCCGCGTAGACCATGTCGGGCAGCCCGTCGATGGGGTCGATGAGCTGCACGTCGAAGCCGAGGTCGAGGTAGGTGCGGTAGAGCTCCTCCCACTGGCTCACCGCGAGGGCGGTGTCTGTGGGCAGCTGCGGGTCCATCCACGGGTTGATGCGGTACACGACCGTGAAGTAGTTCGGGCGGCACATCAGCACGGTGCGCTTGGTCGCCTGGCGGGCGGGCGCGTCGGTGGAGGGGTTCACAAGAGTCATGAATCCAGTGTCACACGCACTATCAGGCAATGTCTGGCCGCAGTGCGCACCAAACAAGCGTGGGATGTCGCATCGACACAAGAAATCGCCATAGGCTTCCCTGATGGACAGTCTCGACTACGGAATCATCGATCGCCTCCGCCTCAACGCCCGCGCCGGCTACGGCGACATCGGCGAGGTCATCGGGCTCTCGGCCTCTGCGGTCAAGCGCCGCGTCGACAAGCTCGTGGCCGACGGAGTGATCCGCAACTTCACCATCCAGGTCGACCCCGCCGTCGACGGCCTCTCCACCGAGGCCTACGTCGAGCTCTTCTGCCGCGGCACGGTCGCCCCCGACGAGCTGCGCCGCATCCTCTCCGGAATTCCAGAGGTCGTGGATGCCGGAACCGTCACCGGCTCGGCCGACGCCATCGTGCACATGCGCTCCCGCGACATCCCCTCGCTCGAGGACGCCCTGGAGCGCGTGCGCCTCGCGCCCAACGTCGACCACACCCGCTCGGCGATCGTGCTGTCGCGGTTGATCCACCGGACGCAGGACTAGCTCCGGCCTGACTTTTGGGCTAACGGCGTCAGACGTCGGGCAACAATGAGATTCAGAAGCATCTTCCGCGGTGCGGGCTCTATTGACCTCAACGAGAACTCGCGAACCAACAAAACTAAGGACGCAACCAGCAGTGACAATAGCGGGCCATCGGGCCCGTCTTGCCTCGCCGGTATTCTTGTCCAGAGGTCGGATCTCCCGCTCTCCCGCGTTTCAGCGCACCATCTCGACATCTCGAGCTCACAAGGTCAACGAGTTGACTTCTGTGGTCCCCCACATTGAGCTAGTTGCCTCAAGTCCACGCCTAGAGCCGATCACCATCCGTCTGGAGGATGCCGCGCATGGCTTGGGTACGAGAACTCGCATCCGGCAGCACGGTTGCCGCGGAGAGTACCCGCCCGGTGAGGGCCTCGTGCGCCGGGGTAGTGGTGCCCCACACATCGGTCGAGGACACCGACCGGCCCAAGAGGTCGCTGGTGGCGGTGATGGTGCCGACCGGGTCGGAGGCAGGAGACCAGCGGGTTACCGGCGACCGCGGCGGCGAACGACGCACATTAAATTAGTCCACCGAAACCAAAACAGCCCCGTAATCGCTGAGATCACGGGGCTGTTTGGTGGTGCGCCCGGAGGGATTTGAAACCTAGGTTGCCTCTTGCCGTTAGCGGCCATGTCGAGCTTTGACCAGCAATTTGAAGCGAAATCAGCCATCGCTGATCAGGTGAGGAGGGCAATAATCGCGGTCAGTTGTAGGGCTTTTGCAGGGTTTTGTGCCCTCCTACCAGTGTGTCTTCGGTTTCGTGCGCCTTCTTCAGCTCCCACGCGCTCCCAGATTGATTCGTGAGGTGGTGCCGCCGGGTCATTCCCGCAGGTCGCTGAGGGGAGCCCCGTGCTTGCGGAGAGGCGGTTGCTGCAACTCAGAGCTAGCGCCGGTGTGGCCCCGGATACCCCAGTGTTGACCAAAGTTGCCGACCACGCAGATGCTGCGTCCTCATCGAGGCTGGCTGCGTCTCTATGTAGCTCGGGCCCGCCTTACCTCGAGTCCATACCTGCGCGCAGATGGAGTCCACGAGGCAACCGCGGCTGCGAGTCCGGTTGCGGCTGACAACAAAGCTAAGGCGTCTCCATATGTAAAAAGCTCGAGGAAGCCCCAGATGCCAACTAGCGTGGTGAGTATCGCCGCGCCGCGCCAGCCTCGTTTCAGGGAGATCACCGCGAGTAAAGCGATGGCTACGCTGATCAGCCCGGAAACGACAACTACTGGCACCGACACATCACTCGGATGCGCATCGCCACCCGGGGCAACGAGCAGGGCGACAAAACGCAGAGCGGTGATGCACGTCGCCAGAACCATGCCGAGTTGGGCAACGATGGCTGCCGGAGGAACGTTCGCTCGTTCTAGGAGTCGTCTCGGTCCAGCGTTCATCAATTGGTCCATTCGTCCGTTAGTTCCGGTAGTAGCGCGGTTCGTGGGTGATGTAAACCCGCCTCAGATAGGTCATTTCCGCGTCCCACCACACCTGAGCGCTCGGTCCGGCGGAGCCCAGATCTTCCGGGTCGGGTTCGCACCGACCCTTTGTGGCAACGCACTCGATCACTGTCGGCAGAATATCAACCGCAAATGGCCAGAAGGTGGTCCAAGTTCGCTCGCAGTAATAGTCACAGATCGATCCGGGGTGCTCCAGAACCTGACCGCAAGTCATGGCGGCGCCCTTGCCAACCGCCTGTCCATTACAGCGGAACCCAGTGGTCACCGATCCGCCGTTTGCGATGGGCCCCGGCGCGTTGATGCTCGGTAGCAGTGGGCCATTTTTCTTGTAGACGTTCTTTCTGAGGGTCGCGGTGATCTGACCTCCGCTCATGCCTACGACATATCCACCATCGCGCACGTAGTGCTCGGCGGAGTCGGCTGTTAGCAGGCCGGTCAGGTCGAATCTGTTGATCGGGTCGGCCGGGTAGTCATACGCGTTGCTGACCCCACCCTCGATCGGGTCGACCTCCAGGAACCGGCCGAGCGCGGCCACATACTGCCTGGCCCCCATCTCGATGGTCGCAATGGCACCCTGATGCTCGTAGAGCTTCCGGTGCCCACCAACCCACGCGTTGTCGGCCTCGCCGGGGGTCGTGTCGGCGACCGCATCATCCGCGTCCAGGGTGCCGATGTCGCCGGTCACCGGGTCGATCGGCTGCCCGAACGGGTCATAGGTGGCCCGCGTGCCACCCCGCACACCAGCACCATCGGCCTGGACGATGCTGTCGCCGTGCAGGTTCGGGTAGTTCCACTTCTGGCTGGCATCCGCCTCGAACGAGACGTTCACCCCGCCCGGCAGTGACAGGGTGCGCTGCAAGGTCTCGTCGTCGCCGTTCAGCACCGCCCCGGAGGTGTAGCGCACCGTCGTCGACACCGCCGCAACCGCCGGCTCACCCGGTGAGGCGAGAACCTCCACCGCCATCAGGTTCCACCGGAAGGTGGTGGGAGCCGTGATGCATGCCCGTCGTTGCTCCCGTTTCTTGCTCATTTCTCGTCCGCTTCACCGATCACTCATGGCATCGCCATTCTCAAGGCAGGCTGAAGAGGACAAGGTTGGCAAGAAAACCCCCGACAGCGAAAGTCAGGACGATGATGACTGACCGTCTTCTTCCCGGTCTGAGCCAAACCCAGCCGAGACTCGCGTGTCGTGCTACAAGTGGTGCCATCAGAAGAACCGCCATTCCGAGAGCTGACCACACAGACATTCCTAGCCAAACGCTTGCGATTAAAGCCCCTGCGGCGAATGCAGAGACGGCCAAAGTGGATGTTTGATGATTAGGTGTACGCGCCCTATGCAAGCCCCAAGCAGCGGCAGCTGCACAGGACAGAACGAGAACCAGTTTCAGCGCTGACACCAAGAGTCCCTGCGAGTCGAATCTGAATCCGAGACTTGATTGCAGTGCTAAGCCCGCCGCAGCTTGAATCAACACTCCAACTACTCCTAAGTAGGAGGTCCATCTGGCTTCTGTGGGCCACCCAATGAGCACTACCAGGGCGAACGCGCCCAGCCCCCAGCTTGCGTCGACCAGGGTGAGTGACTTGTCGGGACTCGCACCGAATACCCCTGCCGCGAGTAAATCCGACCACATAACTCCCACCGCGGCCACGAGAGCGACTGTGCCGACTAGAACAATCCGGAGACCACCGGGAAAAAACCGGCTGACGCTCGCCTCGTTTGTCGAACGAACCATAGTTATCTCCACGATC